>DAINCG010000074.1:9028-14012 GCA_036732525.1 Pseudomonadota bacterium
AAGCCGACGGTCGCGGCCCGATTGACCTGGGCGTCGTCAAGCAGCTTCAGCGCGTCGCCGAGCGCTTCCTCCATGCCGAATCCGTGGTAACGGGCATAGGCCGTTACCGCCAGGAAGGCCCGTTCGCGATGATCGATGCCCGCCGACGCGAGGTGCAGCGTCCGCGCGGCGGCATGATGGCCGCGATAGTCGGGATGGTCGGAACCCGACATGTCGGAGAGCCAAGCTGCCGCGCGCACCAGACGCGGGTCGGCGAAATCGCCCTCGAAGGCCCCGCCGACCCAGCGCGCCATAAGATCGCCGTCGAACGGCGCCCGCGCGCTCGCCCGGCCGAGGCGTCTGCAATGGTCGATCAAAGGGTCGCGCCGACGGACGTCCGCCGGCATTTCCTCGAACGCGATGCCCTCGCGCAGGCCATAGCCCGAAAAGACGACGCGCTTCGGATCGAGGCGCTCGATCAGATGCGCCAAGAGCCGCCCTGAATAGGGCGCAAACTCCCGCCGTCTGCCGGATATGCCGACGAGCTTTCCGAGGTCGCCCTTGCGGGTCGCCCCGACCCGGGCGGCGAAGCGCTTTGCCTCCTCGGCCGCGAGATCGTATTCGTGAATAATCCAGATGGGGTGCTTTGACTTCTCGAAATGGTGCTTGGCGAGCGCCCGCCAGGCGCCGCCGACGACATAGAGCGACTGGCCCCGGGCGCCGCCCTGGGGCGCGGCATCCAGCGCCGATATCAGCCGTTTCGCTTCGCCCCGCGCGCCGACCGTATCGCCCAGCGCCAGGGGACCGATCGGCAAGGACAGCGTCTCGCCGACCCGACCGCCGCCGACGGCGGCAAGTTCGAGGCTGCCGCCGCCAAGATCGCCGATCATGCCCTCCGCGCCGGGAATGCCGCAGAGGACGCCCACGCCGGAAAGGCGCGCCTCTTCGGACCCCGCAAGCACTTCGACAGGCGCGCCCAACGCCGCCTCGGCGACGCGTACGAATTCCTCGCCGTCGAAGGCGTCCCGGACCGCCGCCGTCGCGACGGCGCGAATGCGGTCGACGCCCATGCTGGCGGCGACCATGCGGAACCGGGCGAGGATCGCCAGCGCCGACGCCCACCCGGCGGGGTCGAGCCGGGACGTCGCGAGCAGGTTCCGGCCGAGCCCGCTCATCGCCTTCTCGTTGAATACCGGAGCCAAAGATCGGTCATGCCGATCGAACGCGACCATGCGGACGGAGTTCGATCCGATATCGACGACGGCGGAACGCGCGACGCTGCTTGCAGCCATATTGCGGTCTCTAAGCTTCGGGGTGCACGAGATTCCGTGGCGCGGCGCCCTCTTCGTACATCGCGCTGCCGCGTCCCGAAAGACTTGGGTTGTTCATGAAATAGGTATGGGCGCTGAAAGCGTCCTTTCCCGGAGACAGACGCACGTAGCGGCCGTCCGGCTCCAGGCGCCAGCTTTGCGCGTCGTCATTCAGGTTCGCGATCATGATCTGATCGACGATCTGGCGGCGCACGGTCTCATTTTCAATCGGCACCAGGGTCTCTACCCGCCGGTAAAGGTTGCGCGGCATCCAGTCGGCGGACGAAATGAACACCTTGGCCTCGGGCGACGGCAGGCCGCCGCCGGCGCCGAAGCAGATGATGCGGGCGTGTTCCAGAAACCGGCCGACGATCGACTTGACCGAGATGTTTTCCGACATGCCGGCCACACCCGGCCTGAGGCAGCAGATGCCGCGCACGACGAGTTCGATCTCCACCCCGGCGTTCGACGCAGCGTAGAGCGCCTCGATGATCTTCGGATCGACCAGCGAATTCAGCTTCGCCCAGATCGTCGCCGGGCGGCCGGCCTTCGCGTGCGCGATTTCCTCATCGATCAGGCGAAGCAGCGTCGGCTGCAAAGTCTCGGGCGAATAGACGAGCTTCTGCATCCTGTCCGGCTTGGCGTAACCGGTGATGTAATTGAACAGCAATCCGGCGTCCCGCGTCAGCGCCGGGTCCGTCGTGAAGAAGGAGAGGTCCGTGTAGATGCGCGCGGTGATCGGGTGATAGTTGCCGGTGCCGTAGTGGGCATAGGCGCGGATGTCGCTCCCCTCCTGGCGGATGACCAGGGACACTTTCGCGTGGGTTTTCAGCGTCATGAACCCATAGACGACCTGCACGCCGGCGCGCTCCAAATCCCGCGCCAGCAGAATGTTGTTCGCCTCGTCGAACCGCGCCTTGAGTTCGACCAGCGCGGTCACCGACTTGCCGCTCTCCGCCGCTTCGGTCAGGGCCTGCACGATCGGCGAGTCCGCCGTCGTCCGATAGAGCGTCTGCTTGATCGCAAGCACGGCCGGATCGCGCGCCGCCTGGCGCAGGAACTGCACGACGACGTCGAAGCTCTCATAGGGGTGATGGACGACGATGTCCTTCGCCCGGATCGCCGCCAGACAATCGCCGCCGAAATCGCGGATGCGTTCCGGGAAGCGGGCCTGAAACGGCTCGAACACAAGGTCCTTCCGGACGCTGTCGATCAACTCGGAAACGTCGCCGAGCCCGACCATCCCCTCCATCAGGATCACGTCGCCAAGTTCGACCTCGGCCTCCTCGGCGAGTTCGGCGATCAGCTTTTCCGGCATCGACGAGTCGCACGAAAGCCTGACGACATGTCCCCGCCGCCGACGCTTCAGGGCGCTTTCGAACAGGCGGACAAGGTCCTCCGCCTCCTCGTCGATCTCAAGTTCGCTGTCCCGGATGATGCGAAAGCAGCCCTTGCCCTCGACATCGAAGCCGGGGAAGAGCCGATCGATGAAGAGCGCCGCCACATGCTCGACCGCGATCGCGCGGATCGCGGCTCCCGGCAGACGCACGAAGCGGTCGAGCCGGGCCGGGAACGGCAGGATGGCGCTGATCGGCTCCCCGTCCGCCCGCCGCTTCAGCGCGAGGGCAAGGCCGTAGCCCAGGTTCGGCACGAACGGGAACGGATGGGCCGGATCGACCGCGAGCGGGGTCAACTGCGGAAAGATACGCCGGTCGAACTCGTCCGAAAGCCACTCCCGCTCCGCCTCCGTAAGATCCGCGCCGGAAAGCACGTGGACGTCGGCGTCACGCAGTTCCTCGACCAGTTCGCTCCAGCGCCGCTGCTGTGCGGCAAGCAGCGCCCGCGCGCGACTGTCGATGGCGGCGAGCTGTTCCCGCGGGCTCAGGCCGTCGGCGCTGACCGTGGTCACGCCGGCCGCGATCTGCCCCATGATGCCGCGCACCATGTAGAACTCGTCCAGGTTCTTTACCGAAATCGACAGGAAGCGGAGCTGCTCGAACAGCGGATGCGTGCTGTTCGCCGCCTCCTCCAGCACGCGCTCGTTGAAGGCGAGCCAGGAGATCTCCCGGTTGAACAGGCGGTCAGACGCCGCCGTCGGCGCTTCGACGGTGGGGTCCGGCAAGCTTTCGATCGGCTCGGCGGTCATATCCTGTCATCCTCCTTGGCAGCCGCAGACGCCGCCTTGGGCGACGAAATTAGGACAGGTTTATGACGGTCTTCGGTCGCGCCCTTATGATTCAACGTCAGATATTGCCGGGGAACGCGCCGCCGTCCATCAGTACGTTCTGGGCGGTGATGAAACCGACATGCTGGCTGCAGAGGAACGCGCAGACCTTGCCGAATTCCTCCGCGGTGCCGAACCGGCCGGAAGGGTTCTCGGCCAAACGGGCCTTATAGGACTCGTCGAACGAAATGCCGGCCTTCTCGGCCGCGAATTTGACGCTGCCGCGCAGGCGGTCGGTGTCGAACGGACCGGGCAGCAGGTTGTTGATCACCACGTTCTTCGAAACGAGCTCCCGGCTGATCGTGGACGAGAATCCGGTCAACGCCATCCGCGCAGCGGTCGACAGGCCGAGGTTCTGGATCGGCATTTTGACCGAGGCCGAGGTGATGTTGACGATCCGGCCGAACCCACGCTCCGCCATGCCGTCGACCACGGCGGTGATCATTTCGACATGGCCAAGCAGCTGCCCTTCGAGCGCGGCGAGCCAGCGTTCGCGCGTATCCGTGCGGAAGTTCCCCGGCGGCGGCCCACCGGCGTTGGTCACCAGAATGTCGAGCTGCGGAACCGTGTCGAGGAGGGCCTGCCGGACCTCGGATTTCGTGATGTCGCCTGCGACCGTCTTGATCTCGACGCCCGGATTGGCGGCGCGAATCTCCGCAGCCGTCGCTTCGAGCGCCTCCGCGCCGCGGGCGTTCAGGACGAGGTTCACGCCCTCGGTCGCGAGCGCTTCGGCGCAGCCCTTGCCCAAACCCTTGCTTGCCGCCTCGACGATGCCCCATTTGCCTGAAATCCCAAGATCCATACTCTAACCCCCTGTCTTCGCAGCGCCTTCGCCCTGCGTGATGTCCTTCATAACGTCTTCCGCCAGGCGACGGGTAATGGGCCGTCGCCCGGCCAGCGCGGCATGGTCCAGTCGACGCGCCAGCGTTTGCAGCGCCGCGAACGTCCGTTCCGATCGCATTGCGAGATAGTCAACCGTCCGCCGGTCGATCACAAGCCGACGGTCCGCCAGCACCTTCGCGAGGACGGCGCCAAAGAGCCCTTCGCCCGGCGGTTCGGCCGCCGCCGCCGGCAATGCGCGCAGCCTGGAGGCCAGGTCGGGCAGCCGGACATCCCAGCGCGCCGGCGCGTCCCGCGCCACGAGCAGCAACGCGCCCGCCCGCTCCCGCGTGAGGTTCAACAGATGGAACATGCGCCGCTCATCATTCTCGGCCAGCGTCGCGGCGCCGAGGTCCAGCGCCAGGCGCGGCGGCGCCGCCGCCAGATCGATCGCACGGAAGGCGTCGAGGTCGATGCGCCGGGCGTCGGCCGCCTCCGCCCAAATATGCGCCACATGGGTCTTGCCGGACCCCGCAGGCCCCCAGAGCGCCGCCGCGCGGTTCGGCCAGGTCTCCCAGTCCTCGATCAACCGGAGCATGGCCAAATTCGCGTCCGCCCGGATGAAGTCCTCGGCCGCGTAGTCCGCTGCGTA
>DAINCG010000075.1:0-260 GCA_036732525.1 Pseudomonadota bacterium
GCATCGCCGCGACCGGCTTGACCGCGGACAGGTTGCGGATCTCCTCCCGCCAATCGGGCCTTGGATGGGCCAGCGCCTGGCCGATCTGGTCGACGATCACCGCGTGGCCGCGTTCGCCGAAGGCCACGGACTGGCCCAATTCCGATACGAAGCGAGTGTCCAGCGCCGCGATCGCCGCACGGTCCTTGGAAACGCCAAGCACCATGAACAGGGTCGGACGGCCGGATGCGTCGCGGCGCACCGGCGCGAGCGCGGGATTG
>DAINCG010000075.1:270-2826 GCA_036732525.1 Pseudomonadota bacterium
TCAGCAGGCCGGCGGCGAGATCGGGCGTGAAGGTCGGCTCGCCGGTCAGCTCCGCCTCCATCTCGATGGCGCCGGAGTTCAGATTGACCAGACAAAGATGGCGGAAGCCGAGCGCGGAGACAGTCTCAAGAAAAGGGCGGTCGACCGGGGCCGCTGCGACTGCCAGGGAGGCGTAACGCCGCAGAACTTCGATGCGTTCGCCGACAAGAAGGTCGGCCATCGCGGCGAGATGCTTCGCCATGTTCAGGTGCTTGTCCTGAACCGCATCCTTTTCGCGATCCAGCGCCGCCGGCTCCACCCATAGTATGAAACCAATGGCGGGGGCGGCCGCTGCGGCGAGGAAGGCCGCCATCAGGAGTTTGCGTAGCCGCATTTGCGCGCGTTTCTCCGGCGCCCACTTACCTAGCGAACGCAACATATCTTCCCTGGATAGTTAACAAATTCTAACCAAGCAAGCCCTAATCCCAAATGCGCGCCAAACTGCTGAAAGAATTTTGCAACAATCTTGGCGAAGCGCCCACGCATCCGGCGCCGTTCCACAGTGATAATCCGCGCGGCCTCCGAAGGGCGCAGTCCTAGGCGGCAGTCGCCAAGTACGGCCACGTGGCGCATGACTGTCCGTCCAGTATTATCGCTCGAGTCCTTATACGTCCGGCGACGCCGCGGGTTTCCGCAATCTCAGCCGGACCGGCGGGCGTCGGGCGATCGGTCTTCTTCCGGCGTTCTGGCGGCGCGGCGAAATCGCCGTAGGATACAGGTCGCGTCAGCGCGGAAGGATGTCTTCGAGATGCGAATCAAACGAGTCGAACATATCGCGATCGCCGTTAACGATCTCGGCGAGCACGGCCGAAACCTTGAGCACATCTTCGGCCTGCAAAAGGACTATGACGAGCAGATCGGCGAGACCAAGCTCGCGATGTATCCCATCGGCGAAACTTCGATCGAACTGCTGCAGGCGGTCGGCCCGTCATCGAAGGTTGGCGACTGGGTGCGGGAACGCGGCGAGAGCCTGTTCCACCTTTGCTTCGAGGTCGACGACATCGACGGCGCGCTCGACGAATTGAAGGCGAAGGGCGTCAAGCTGATCGACGAGACGCCGCGCAACGGCCACGGCGGCAGCCGGATCGCATTCATCGACCCGGCGGCGACCGGCGGTATCCTGATCGAGTTGGCCGAACTGCCGGACGGCGGCCACTGACGCTCAGTCGTCGGGGTTCAGTTTCTGCTTCAGCGACGTCATGCCCTTGATCCAACGTTCGGGATCGGCGGCCTTCTTCGCCCAGTACATGCCGGCCGGCGGGTGGGTGAAGATCATGAAGCGGTCGTCCGCGATGCCCGCCATGATCGCGGCCGCCGCCTCGTCGGCCGTCATGACGCCGTCCCGGACGGTGCCGGAATCCGGCATGTTCTCCGTCATCGGCGTGGCGACGCGCAGCGGGCAGACGACGGAGACGCCGACGCCCTTCGGGCCCCATTCGACCGCGAGCCATTCCGCGAGGCCGACGGCGGCGTGCTTGGTCGCCGTATAAACGGCCGAGTTCATCTGCATCAGGATGCCCGCGGCGGAGGCGACATTGACGAGCTTGCCGCCGCCCCTGGCCGCCATGCCGGGCGCCGCCGCGCGGGCCGCGAACAGATGCGCCATGACGTGGACGCGCCACTGCTCGTCCCAATGCTCGTTATCGTCCCGGATCGGTTTCGGGCTGATGCCGGCGTTCGAGACGAAAAGGTCGACCGGGCCGTAGGTCCGTTCGGCCGTCTCGACGAGGCCTCTGACGCTCGCTTCGTCCCCGACGTCGCAGGCCGCGGCGTGGCCGCCGATCTCCGCGGCGCGGCCTTCCAGCATGTCCTTCTGGCGGTCGGCCATGACGACGCCCTTGGCGCCGGCCGCCAGGAGCGCCTTCGACAATGCAAAGCCGATGCCGCCGCCGGCGCCCGTCACCACCGCGACCTTGCCCGATACGTCCATTGCGTTTCCTCGCTCGATTCTTGTTCTGCCTGACGTCGCAGCAGACCATAGACGGCGGGCGGCGCAAAGACGGCGCGCGGGCGGCGGGTCAGATCGGGATGACGTCCTCGAAGTCGACGTCGAGCGCCATCGCCAGCATCTGGCAGATCTCGACGGAGGGCGTGATCGCGCCCGTCTCGAACGCCTCGATGTCGTCTTCCTGGAAGCCGATGAAGCCGGCGAGCGCCTCGCGGGTCAGCCCCCGCTCCTCCCGCCAGACGACGATCGGGTTTTCGCCGCCCTCGATCCGATCGCGCACATGGTCCGGCATCGGCGGGCGGGGCGGCGGCGCGGGCGGGGCCGGCATCTCGAATTCCGACCCGACGCCGAGCGGCGGCGACGGGGGCTCGTAGCTCCGATAGGACGGCGCGGCCGGCGCCGGGGCGGCGCCCTCCAACAGGCCGTAGTACTCCTCGATCGGCAGTACGGCGAAGGCGGGGCGGCCGTCGGGGCCCGCGATGAACTGCACGTTGAGTCTCGAAGCCATCAGCTGGCGTCCTCCGGATATTTCGGCGCGAGCCAGGTGGAGAAGACCGCCACAGGCTCCC
>DAINCG010000075.1:2860-14009 GCA_036732525.1 Pseudomonadota bacterium
GACTGCCGCACCATGAGTTCGACCTTGCGGACGCCGCGGGCCTGCAGCCAATGCTTCGCGGCATCCATGATCGCGCGGCCGAGGCCGGCTTCCTGCCGCGCCGGGTCGACCGAGACGTAGTACACCCAGCCGCGATGGCCCTCATCGCCGACCATGCAGCTTGCCGCCAAAGCGCCGTCGATCTCGCCGACCAGCACCGCGGACTGCGGCAGCGCGACGGCGCGGTCGAAATCCGCCTCGGGCGGATTATGCCGGACGACCAGCCCCGCGGCGCGCCAGAGCGCGACGACGGCGGCGCGGTCGTCCGCCGTCGCCTCGCGCGTCCGCATCAGGGACATCCGAGCTTGTCCGCGAGCTCGATAAAACTGCCGGCCGCGACGTCGATCGACGGGTCAGCTTCCAGGTCCTTGGTCTGATCCGGCCCCTTCTCCGTCGGCCGAGCGACGAACGCCGTCCGGAAGCCGCACTTGGCGGCGGCCTTCAGGTCGTCGTTGTGCGCCGCCGTCATCATGCACTCTTCGGGCGCAAGCCCGAGCAGGTCGGCGGCGCGGAGATAGGCCTCCGGCATCGGCTTATAGGCTTGGCAGACCTCCGCGCCGAGGATCACGTCCCAGGGCAGGCCCGCATGCTTCGCCATGTTGACCATCAGCGCGACATTGCCGTTCGACTGGGTCGCGACGATGTACTTGCCCTTGAGGCGCCCGATGCCTTCCACCGAATCCGGCCAGGGCGACAGCCTGTGCCAAGCCCTGTTCAGATGGTCGAGTTCCGCGTCCGAGAGGCCGGAGACGCCAAAGTCCGGCAGGACCTCCTCCAGGTTCTCGCGATGCAGCACGTCGAGCTTCACGAACGGCCGCTCGCCGGACCGGATGCGCTGCATGGCCGGCTGATAGCGGCCCCGCCAGGCGTCGGCGAAGGCCGCCCAATCCAGCGCGTAGCCTTTCGGCGCCAGGGCCGCCTCCGCCTCCCGCGCGATCGAGCCGCGCCAGTCGACGACCGTGCCGAACACATCGAAGGTCAGCGCCTTCACTCCATCCAGGCTCATCGGCCCGTTCCCCCTTGAGACATATCGCCTAGCGCGTGTCGCCCGCGAGCAGCGTCCAATATTCCTCCGGACGCGGCTCCTCGTCATCCTCGCCGTTCCGGCGCCAGAAGCCGACGCCGACATGCCGGTTCTCCGGATCGAAGATAATCGCAGCGTGACCGGGACTGTCGCGCCAGGATTCCGCCGCCTTCTCCGGGGTCTTGAACCCGGCGGCGAGCGTCTCGCCGAGACGTCGCCAATCGTATCCCGCCTCCTCCGCGCGTTCGGTCGGCCCTTCGCCTTCCGGCGAAATGTGATCGAAGAAGCCTTCCTTCGCCATTCGTCGCGCGTAGGCGCGGGCCACCTCGCTCAGATCGGCGCGAAGGGCGAGCGGCTTCAGGCCGCGCTCCTTCCGCATCAGGTTAATGGCGCGGACGAGGCCGAATTCCTCCGGCGACAGTCCGTCCGCGGCGCGGGCGATGACGGCCGGCGACGCGAGCAGGGCCGCGCCGCCGACGATAAAGGTTCTGCGGGCAAGTTTCTCGTGCATGGCGACGTGTGGTAGGCGGAGCCGCCTGCACATCGCAAGCCCAAATCGCCTGCAACCCGACGAAAGACCCGCCCCAATGCCCGTCTCGATCATCGACAGCACCCTCTTCAAGGACATGTTCGGCACGGAGCCGATGCGCGCGGTCTTCGACGAAACGACGACGCTGCAGCGCTATCTGGACGTCGAAGCGGCGCTCGCCCGCGTGCAGGCCCGGCTCGGCCTGATCCCGGAAGCGGCCGCCAAGGAAATCTCCGCGAAGGCCCGCGTCGAACTGCTCGACCAGGCGGCGGTCGCCGCGGAGACCGAGATCGTCGGCTATCCGATCATCGCGGTCGTGAAAGGCCTCGGCAAAGCCTGTGCGGACGGGCACGGCGAATATGCGCACTGGGGGGCCACGACCCAGGACATCATGGATACCGGCATGGTCCTTCAGCTGAAGGACGCTATCCTGCTGATCGAGCGGGAGCTCGAGACGCTGACCGGAACGCTCGCGGGACTGGCGGAGACCTACCGCAAGGCGCCGATGGCGGGCCGCACGCACCTGCAGCACGCGCTGCCGGTCACATTCGGCCTGAAGGCGGCGATCTGGCTGGCGCCGCTGCTGCGCATGCGGACGCGTCTCGACGAGTTGAAGCCGCGCGTGCTCGCGGGCCAGTTCGCCGGCGCCTCGGGCACCCTGGCGTCCCTCGGCGACCGGGGCATGGAGGTCTCCGACGCGCTGATGGACGAGCTTGGCCTCGCCCGGCCGCTGGCGCCCTGGCACGTCGCCCGCGACGGCGTGGCGGAGACGATCTGCTTCCTGGCGCTCGTGACGGGCGCGCTCTCGAAGATCGCGACCGACGTCATGCTGATGATGACGACCGAGGTCGGCGAAGTGTTCGAGCCCTTCGTGCCGGGCCGCGGCGCCTCCTCGACCATGCCGCAGAAGCGGAACCCGATTTCCTGCGAGATCATCCGCGGCTGCGCCCGCCTCGTCCGCCAGCACGCGGGCGCAGCGCTCGACGGGATGGAAGCTGACTTCGAGCGCGCGACCGGCCCCTGGCACGTCGAGTGGGCGGCCGTGCCGGAAGCGTTCGTGCTGACCTCCGGCGCGCTCGCCCAGGCGAACTTCATGCTGGCCGGTCTCGAAGTCGACGCGGACCGGATGCGCCGCAATCTCGACGTCAGCCAGGGCCTGATCCTGGCCGAAGCGGTGATGATGGGCCTCGCGCCCAAGCTCGGCCGGCAGATAGCGCACGACATCGTCTATGATGCATGCCGGCAGGCGATCGCGGACAGGAGCCACCTTCGCGACGCGCTGCTGAAGGACAAGACCATCGCCGCCGGCCTCGACCCGGCGGAGATCGACCGCCTGCTCGACCCCGTTAACTATCTGGGCGCCGCCGACGCCATGATCGATCGCGTCCTGGCGGCGGTTCCCTGATCGCAGCCGCTTCGCTATAGACGACGACGCGCAAATTCGGCGCGCCCTGCCCCATATGGAGACCGTTCGCCATGGCCAAGCATCGCATCGCCCTTCTGCCCGGCGACGGCATCGGCAAGGAGACCGTGCCTGAAGGCGTCAAGGTGCTGGAAGCCGTCGGACGCCGCTTCGGCATCGACTTCTCCTTCGACGCCTATGACTGGAGCTGCGAGAACTACGCTTCGACCGGGCGGCTGATGCCGGAGGACGGCATCGAGATGCTGCGGCCGGTCGACGCCATCTTCCTCGGCGCGGTCGGCTGGCCGACGGTGCCGGACCACGTGTCGCTCTGGGACATGCTGATCCCGATCCGGCGGGAGTTCGAGCAGTATGTGAATCTGCGGCCCTGCCGCATGTTCCCCGGCACGCAGACGCCGCTCGCCAATCGCGGGCCCGAAGACATCGACTTCTTCGTCGTCCGCGAGAACTGCGAGGGCGAGTATTCCGAGATCGGCGGCCGCCTCTATGCCGGGACGGAGCACGAGACGGTGATGCAGGAGAGCGTCTTCACGCGGCGGGGCTGCGACCGGATCATCCGCTACGCCTTCGAACTGGCGCGGCGCGAAGGCCGCAAGAAGGTGACGTCGGCGACCAAGTCGAACGCAATCATCCACACCATGCCCTACTGGGACGAGCGCTTCGCCGCGATCGCCGCCGAATATCCAGACATCCAGACAGACAAGTACCACATCGACATCCTGACGGCGCACTTCGTGCAGCACCCGGACTGGTTCGACGTGGTGGTGGGCTCCAACCTGTTCGGCGACATCCTCTCCGATCTCGGGCCCGCGGTGGCCGGGTCGATCGGCATCGCGCCGTCTTCCAACATCAACCCGGACCGGGCGCACCCCTCGATGTTCGAGCCGGTGCACGGCTCGGCGCCGGACATCGCCGGCCAGGGCGTGGCCAACCCGATCGGCCAGATCTGGTCGGGCGCCATGATGATGGACCACCTGGGCCATCCGGACGCGGCGCAAGCCATCGAACGGGCGATCCAGATCGTGCTGACCGAAGGCGGCCCGCGCACCCGTGACATGGGCGGCAACGCCGGCACGACGACCGTCGGCGACGCCATCGCCGAGGCGGTCGCCGAAGCATGACCCGCTACGCGCCCCGCTGGTTCGAGGAGTTCGCGGTCGGCGACGTGTTCGAGACGGCGGGCTTCACCATGCAGGCGGGGTCCGTCGCCGACTTCGCGCTGACCTGGGATCCGCAGCCGTTCCACATCGACGAGACCTATGCGAAGGAATCCGTCTATGGCGGCGTCATCGCGAGCGGCTTTCATACGCTGCTCGTGGGCTTTCGCCTGGTGCATCAGGCCGGCATGTTCGGCCACAATCGCGGCGGCCGCGGCCTCGATGAGATCAAATGGCCGATGGCGGTGCGCCCGGGCGACACCATCCGCGTGATCGCGACCGTCGTCGGCATGAACCCGGCGCGAACGACCGGGCATCTCGCCGTCGACTGGGACATTCGCAACCAGAACGACGAGACCGTGCTGACCACGCGGCTGAACTACGTCATCGCCAAGCGGCCGACCGGGGACTAGAGTCCAGGTCAGCGAGCGGGAGAGGAAGCGCCCATGCGCACCATCTTCGTCAAGATCAAATGCGAGCTCGGCCGCGCCTACGCCGTCGCCGACGCCGTCGTCCAGGACGTCGACGAAGCGTCGGAAGTTCATTCGACGTCGGGCGATTACGACCTGCTCGTGAAGTGCTATCTCGACGACGACGCCGATGTCGGCCGCTTCGTGACCGAACGCCTGCAGACTCTGCCGGGCGTCAAGGACACCTTCACGCTGATCGCCTTCAAGGCTTTCGGCTAAACCCCTAGAACACCACGGAAATCGCAATGACCGACGCGGAAGCGACGACGCCGATCACCGTCATCACGGGCTTTCTGGGCTCCGGCAAGACCACGCTGCTCTCGAAGCTGCTGCGCCATCCCGGCATGGACAAGGCGGCCGTCATCATCAATGAGTTCGGCGAGGTCGGCCTCGACCACGAGCTCGTCGAGAAGGCGAACGAGGAGCCAATCCTGATGGAATCGGGCTGCCTCTGCTGCACGCTGCGCACCGACCTCGTCGAGACGCTGCACGACCTGTTCGGCCGGCGCGCCAGGAAGGAAATCCCGGAGTTCGACCGCGTCGTGATCGAGACCACCGGCCTCGCCGATCCCGCGCCGATCGTTCACACCCTGATCGCCGACCCGCTGATCGGCCGCTGCTTCCACCTCGATTCCGTCGTGGCGACCGTCGACGCCGCCGCCGGCGGCCAGACGCTGGATGCGCATGAGGAAAGCGTGCGGCAGGCCGCCGTCGCCGATCGATTGCTGATCACCAAGACCGACATCGCGCCGCCCGAGGCGATCTCCGCTCTCGACGAGCGCTTGAACGCCATCAATCCGGGGGCGGACCGCTTCCGCACGATCCAGGGCGAGATCGAACCGGCGCAGCTCTTCGGCGCCGGCCTCTACGATCCGGAAACGAAGACGGCGGACGTGCAGCGCTGGCTGAACGAGGCGGCCTACGAGGACGATGATCATCACGATCACGACCATGGGCACGACCATGGGCACGACCATGGGCACGACCATGGGCACGACCATGGGCACGGGCATGCGCATGACCATCACCACGGCCATGACCACCACCATCATCACCACGACCACCATGACGGCATCCACGCCTTCTGCCTCTACAAGGACGAGGCGATGGCGTGGGAGAGCTGGGTCGGCTTCCTGCAGTCCCTGATCGACGCGCGCGGGCCGGACATGCTGCGCATCAAGGGCATCCTGAACGTCACCGGCATCGACCAGCCGGTCGCGGTGCATGGCGTTCAGCACGTCTTCCACCCGCCGGCGATCCTGGAAAAGTGGCCGTCGGACGACCGGCGCTCGCGCCTCGTCTTCATCGCCAAGGACGTCCCGGAGCAGGTCATCCGCACCATGCTCGACAGCTGGGGCCAGGAGGTCCGGGCGTGAGTTCGAACATCGCGCGGGTCGAGACGCACTGGATCGCCGTTCCGTTCGACCATCGCGGGCCGGCGACGACCGGCTTCGGCGGCCGGCCGTGGAGCGCCATGCAAACTCTGGTCGTCGAGATCGAAACGGACGATGGAATAAAGGGTTACGGCGAAATCTTCGGGCATAACGCCATTCCGTCCGCCCGCGCCGCGCTCGAGACGCAGATCAAGCCCTTCTTGATCGGCAAGGACGCCCGGCGGATCGAGTCGCTGATGCGCGACCTGCAGAAGCTGAACCACAATTTCGGCCGCTACGGGCAGACGCTTTTCGCGATTTCCGGCGTCGACACAGCACTCTGGGACATCGCCGGCAAGGCCGCGGGACAGCCGCTCTGGCGCCTCCTCGGCGGCGCCGCGAGCGACCGGCTGCCGGCCTATGCGAGCTTCATGAAGTACGGCGACCCCGAGGTGGTGGAAGCCCGCGCGGCGGAAGCCGTCGCCGCCGGCTACGCCTACATCAAGCTGCACGAACGGACCCCGGAAGCCGTCGCCGCCTGCCGCGCCGGCGGCGGCCCGGACGTGCGCATCATGGTCGACGTCAACTGCCCTTGGACGCCGGCGGAGGCGATCGAGATCGGCGACGAGATGGCGGCCTATGGCGTCCACTGGCTGGAGGAGCCGGTCTGGCCGCCAGAGAACTTCGAGGGCCTGGCCGAGGTTCGCGCGGGCGGCCTCTGCCCGATCGCGGCGGGCGAGAACGCCTCGACGGCCTGGGAGTTCAAGCAGATGTTCGCGGCAGGCGCCGTCGACTGGGCGCAGCCGAGCGTTTCCAAGGTCGGCGGCGTCACCGAGGCGCGCAAGGTCAGCATCCTCGCGGAGGCCGCGAACGTCGGTTTCGCGCCGCATTCGCCCTATGTCGGACCCGGTTTCATCGCGACGCTGCACGTTTCCGCCGCCCATGGCGGCGCCACGGCGCCGATCGAGCGGCTCTATGGCGACCTGGAGGCGAGCCTTTATGGCGATCTGATCGATCCGGACGCCGAAGGGTACTATCGATTGCCGGGCGGCCCCGGTCTCGGCCGCGACCCGGACCCCGACGTGCTGCGGGACTATCGGAAGGCCGATTAGGCCTGCAACCCGGGCGCGACGCGCAGGGTGCAGCGCAGCAAAACATTCATTTGACTGGCGGCCAAGCCTCTGGCCGTGTTAGTATTGTGTTAATCCCTGGACGTGCGCGCAGTGGGCCAGGAACGGGCTCGTACGATCACGGCGACAGGTAGACCAGACGCGAAAGCGAGGAGCTGATCGATGGCTTTGATTCTCGGCACTTCCGGAAACGATTCGCTTCTGGGCGAACTCAATCCGCCCCCAGGCGACACCACGAACGACATTATTTTCGGGTTCGCCGGCGACGACCAGATTTCCGGCCTGTCGGGCGATGACACCATCGACGCCGGCGACGGCGCCGACATCGCGCATGGCGGCATCGGCGACGACCTCGTCATGGGCGGCGCCGGCAATGACGGCATCCATGGCAACGACGGCGACGACACGCTGATCGGCGGCACGGGCGCCGACACCATCACCGGCGGCGCCGGGGACGACGTCATCCACTGGACGAACGGCGACGGCAGCGACGTCATCGACGGCGGCAGCGAGGTGGAAGAAGACCGGCTCGAGGTCAACGGCAGCCTCAGCGCCGGCGACTCCTTCGTCCTCGAAGCCGGCGGCGGCGGCGAAGCGCTCTTCTCGCGCGATAATCTCGGCCTCTTCACGCTGACCCTGACCGACGTCGAAAAGGTCCGCGTCTTCGGCAATGGCGGCGATGACACGTTCGCGGTCGGCGACCTCGCCGGCACGGACGTCGACATCGTGAACTTCTTCGGCATGGTCGGCGACGACGTGCTGGACGCCAGCGCGGCGACCCGCCGCGTCACCTTCAACGGCGGCGATGGCGACGACATTGCGACCGGCGGCTCCGGCGACGACCTGCTGACCGGGCGCGAGGGCATGGACACGCTGACCGGCGGCGACGGCAACGACCGCCTGATCGGCGGCGCCGACGACGACATGATCTCCGGCGGCGCCGGCAACGACTTCATCGTCTGGAACGAAGGCGACGGCTCCGACGTCGCGGACGGCGGCGCCGGCTTCGACACGGCGCGCTTCAACCTCGACAACTTCGCCGATAACAGCACGATCCTTTCCGGCAGCGGCGGCGTCGCCACCTTCAGCCGGATCGGCCCGAGCCCGTTCTCCGTCGACGTCACCAACGTCGAGCGCATCACCGAGCAGGCCGCAGGCGGCAACGACACCTTCATCGTCGACAATGTCGAGGACGCCGGCGTTCGTGAGGTGCACTTCGCGGGCAACACCGGCGACGACATCCTGCGCGTCCGCGGCGGCACGACGATTGAAATCACGGCGAACGGCGGCACCGGCGACGACGTGCTGAACGGCGGCCACGGCTCCGACAATCTGGTCGGCGCCGAAGGGAACGACACGCTGATCGGCCATGACGGCGAGGACCGCCTGCTTGGCCGCGAGGGCGACGATATCCTGACCGGCGGCGGCAAGGCCGACGTCTTCGTGTTCGAATCCCACGGCGGCGACACCGACACGATCACCGACTTCCAGATGAACTTCGATCGCATCCGGTTCAACGATGTCGGATTCGATTTCAGCGACCTCGCCTTCAGCGACGTCGGCGCGGACCTGCACATCACGACGCCGGACGCGGACACGATCGTCCTGCTCGGCCTCGCGGGCGCAAGCTTCGACGCCGGCGACTTCGTCTTCGGGACGACCGCCGTCATCTGACGGTCGGCCCGTCGCGCCCGTTACGGCCCCGGCGCCGCCGCGCTGGGGCCGTTTGCGTTCAGAGGCCGAGACCGCCGTCGACGTGCAGCACCTGACCGGTCAGATAGGCTGCGTCGTCAGAGAGGAAGAAGGCGATGGCGGCGGCGCAGTCCTCCGGCGTCGCCAGACGGCCGAGCGGGATGCGGCCGGTGATTTCCGCGAGCCGTTCCGGGCTGATCGCGACGTGGGCGCCGGGGTCTTTGCGCGTATAGCCGGGCGCGACCACATTGACCGTGGCGCGGCTCGGCGCGAGTTCGGCGGCGAGCGCCTTCGCGAACGCCTCCAGCGCCGCCTTGGCCGAGGCCGCAAAGACGTCGCCCGAGGGCGGAAAACGGTGCGCGACGAACGAACTGACGGCGACCACCTGGCCCCGTTCCGAGGCTTGCAGCGCCGGCAGCGCGGACTGCGCCATCCGAAAGAAGCCGTCGGCGATCGGATTGAGACTGGCGCGCAGCCCGTCCGCCGGCAGGTCGGCGATCGCCCGGCGATCCGCGAAGCCGGCGTTCGCGATCAGCCAGTCGAGGCGGCCGAACGCTTCGAGCGCGCGGCCGACGACGGCGGCGCCGCCGTCCGGTTCGGCGAGGTCGGCGAGCGCTGTCTCGACGACCGCCCCGGCCGCCTCCGCCGCCGCGGCCGTCTCCGACAGCCCGTCCGCGTTCTTCCGCGTATGCAGCAGCAGGCGCATGCCCGGCCGCGCGATGCGCCGGGCGACCGCAGCGCCAATCCCGCTCGCCGCCCCGGTGATCAACGCGACCGTCAACGGGCTATTCCGTCGGCTTCAAGTAGAACGCCTTGCCCTTCGGCTTGAGATCCGAGCCAAGGTCGTAGACCAGCGGATTGCCCGTCGGAATCTCGACCTTCGGGATCGCCTCGTCCGAAATTCCGTCCAAGTGCTTGACCAGACTGCGCAGGCTGTTGCCATGGGCGGAAATCAGCACCCGCTTGCCGGCCTTGATCTTGGGCGCGATCTCCGCCTCCCAATAGGGCTGCACGCGCGCGATCGTGTCTTTCAAGCTCTCCGTCAGCGGCACGATCGACGGGTCGAGGTCCCGATAGCGCGGATCGTTGACCGGGTAGCGCTCGTCGTCCGCCGTCAGGCTGGGGGGCGGAATGTCGAAGCTGCGCCGCCAGATCATCACCTGATCCAGCCCGTGCTTTTCCGCCGTCTCCGCCTTGTTCAGGCCCTGCAAGCCGCCATAGCTCCGCTCGTTCAGGCGCCAGTCCTTGATGACCGGCAGCCAGCGCCGGTCCATTTCCTCCAGCACCAGCCACAGTGTGCGGATGGCGCGCGTCAGGACGGACGTGTAGCAGATGTCGAAATCATAGCCCTGTTCTTTCAGCAGTCGCCCGCCCTCGCGGGCTTCGGCGACGCCGGCGTCGGTCAGGTCGACGTCCTTCCAGCCGGTGAAGCGGTTTTCGAGGTTCCACTGGCTCTGGCCGTGGCGGATCAGCACCAAATTCGACATTGGGGGGTCGGATGCTCCGATTTTGCGGGGTCACATGAGGTCGGGGCGGACCATACAGGCTGCGCGAGAGGCGCGCTATCGACCAAGCGCCGCAGCGATCAGCATGGCGGCGAGAATGGAAATCGGAACGGCGATCAGGCCGCCCGTGAAGCGCCGCGCGGCGAGGCTCGTTCCGACGAGCGGCACCTCCCAAATGATCAGGCGCTGGAAATTGACCAGCGTCCAGGCGTTGTAGAGCGTCAGGATCTGGGCGAGGCCTGCGTCCGCGGCGAGCAGCGCAGCGCCGAGCGGCAGCACGACCATAGGTCCGGTCGGCAGGATGGAGCCCGCGACGGCCGCCAGCAGAAACCCGGTCCAGCCGCTCTCCGGGCCGATGAGTCCGGCGACCAGGGCCTTCGGCAGCAGTTCGGCCAGGAATCCGGCGATAAAGGCGGCCGGCAGCACGACCGGTAGCACGCGCACCGCCTGCTTCAGAGAGATGCCCATGGCCTCCTTGAAGCTCTTGCGCGGGTTCAGCAGGACGGCCAGCGCCGCTGCCGCCACACAGACGACGATGATGATCATCGACGCCGACATCAGGGCTTCTCCGTCAGCGGCAGGAACTTCCGGATCAAGAGGCCGGCGATTATCGGCAGCGGCAACGCGGCCAGCCAGCGGAGCCCCGCCACCTCGAACCCCAGGAACGGTATCTCCCAGACCAGCATGCGATTGAGGCCGAGCGACGACCAGGCGACGACCAGCGCGACGCAGGCCCCGGCGTCCGCCCCCGCGCGCGCGATCATCAGGACAAGCGGCATGATCACCCAAGGACCGCCCGGCAGCAGG
>DAINCG010000076.1:0-13976 GCA_036732525.1 Pseudomonadota bacterium
CAGACGACGGCGAGCGAACAGCGGACGACATCGACTTTCGGGGCGCCGCCGGCGTCCGAAACGGCCGCGGCGGCGCACGAATTCGGACATCACGAAACTGGACACGACGTCGGTCACGAGGGACGTCGCTTCCAGGAAGAGCTCGGCCTGCTGCGCGGGCCGGCGCGCGCGCTGGTGGAGCGCGGCGCGCTGTCCTAGCGTTGCGCGGTCTCAATCAGCCTGCAGGCGCGCGACGCCGGCGTCGGCTTCATGCGGGCGCTCGCGGCCGATCGGACCAACGTCGATATGCAGTTGGCCTATGGCGCCATCGGCAAGACCCTCGGCGTTTCGCCGCTGTTCGACAAGTCGGAGGCGATCAAACGCCTCGTCGAGTGCGACTGGCTGCCGCCCGATCTCGCGGAGCAATGGCAGATGTTGCCGCTCCGGTCAGACCGGGACGGCGTCGCGGCGATCGCCATGATCGATCCGTTTGATCTCGTGGCGCGCGACTGGGCGCATCGCCGCTCGGCCGCGCAGACGGTCGAGATCACGCCAATACACCCGGACGCCTTCTTCGAGGCGCTTCGCCGCTATCGGGCCTTGAAGCACGAAATGGAGGGCGGCGACGGCATGTTCGTGCCGATCGCCGTCAACTGGACGCGGGCGGATGTGGAGCGCGCCGAACTCACCCATTTGGACGTGCCGGCGGTCGTGAACTACATCCTGCATCGCGGCTATGAGCAGGGGGCCTCCGACATTCACGTCGAGCCGACGGGCGAGGACCTCCTGGTGCGTTGCCGCGTCGACGGCGTCCTCCAGGAGGAGATCAAGCTTCCTGGCCGGACGGCGAACATGCTGGCGTCCCGCATCAAGGTGCTCGCGAACCTGGACGTCGCCGAGCGGCGCATGCCGCAGGATGGCCGCATCGGCGTCCTGATCCAGGACCACCCGATCGACATTCGCGTCTCCAGTCTGCCGACCGTGCATGGCGAAAAGCTCGTGCTGCGCCTTCTGGACGAAGGCGCGCTGCGCCCCCGGCTGGAAGAGATCGGCCTGCCGGATCGGGAACTGCGAACGCTGCTCGACAAGATCAGCGCGCCTTTCGGCCTGATCCTGTTGAGCGGGCCGACGGGTTCGGGAAAGACGACGACTCTCTATTCCTGCCTGTCCTCGATCGATCGCCGCGGTCGGAACGTCGTCACCGTCGAAGACCCGGTCGAGTATCGCCTGAAGGGCGTCCACCAGACCCAGGTCGACGAGAACTTGGGCCTGACCTTCGCCGGCGGTCTCCGCGCCATCCTGCGCCAGGATCCGGACGTGATCATGGTCGGCGAGTGCCGCGACGCCGAAACGGCGCAGATGGCGGTGCAGGCGTCGCTGACCGGTCACCTCGTCTTCTCGACGATCCATGCGAACGATTCCGTCGGCGTCGTCAACCGACTGATCGACATGGGCGTCGATCCGTTTCTGGTCGCCAACTCCGTTTCCATGTCGGTCGCCCAGCGTCTCGTCCGCGTGCACTGCGCGCACTGCCAGACGGTCGTCGACGGGCGCGATGTCCTCGCCAATTTGCGCGCGGAAGGCGTGTCGCTGGAGAAGTTGGAAAGCCTCGGCATCGACATCGCGCCGGACTTGCCGGCGATCGTGACACTCGGTTGCAGCCATTGCCGGCACACCGGCTATGCCGGCCGACAGGCCGTCTTCGAAGCCCTCGCGCTCGACGACGATCTGCGTGCGATGATCATCGGAGAGGGCTTCGACGTCCGGCGCTTTCGCCGCGAGGCGCGGGCGCGCGGCATGCAGTCGATGCTGGAACACGCCCTGACCCTCGTGGAGGAGGGGCGAACCTCCTACTCCGAGGTCGTCCGCGTCCTCGGCGAGTCCTAGGCGGCCGGGCGCATGCTGCAATCCGTCTCCAATTCGGCGCGCTTCATCTTCACGCGCCAGTTCGCCGCCCTCCTGCAGGGCCGCCTCCAGCTTGCGGTCGCCCTCGCGAATCTCGCGGCCGAGATGCCGAAGGGCCGCTTCCGTCAGGCTCTCGACGCTGTCGTGCGCGACGTCTCGAGCGGCCGCGATCTGGCGGAGGCGCTTGCAGAGCATCCGAAGGTCTTCGGGCCGGTCTATGTCGGCGTCGTGCGGTCGGGGCTCCGGTCCGGCCGGATCGCGGAGGCGCTCGACCAGCTCACCGCGTATCTGGAGCAGATGGACGTCTTCGCCCGCAAGGTGCGCGCCGCCATCGCCTATCCGATGTTCGTCCTCGGCGCCTTCCTGATCGTCTTCCACATGATGGTCTTCATGATCCTGCCCCGCTTCGAGAAGCTTTACGCGGGCATGGGACGGGAATTGCCGGAGATGACGCAAGCGCTCGTCGACTTCGGCGATGTCTATGCGGAAAGCGCGTTCATGCTGCTGGCCGTCGTCGGCGCCGGCATCGGGGGCGTGACGATCTGGCGGTCCAGCGAGTCCGGCAAGATCCTCTGGGATGCGTGCAAGCTGAAGCTGCCTTTGCTCGGCGGCGTCGTCCGGCTCGGCGCGCTGGCTCGGCTGCTGCGCACAGTCGGCATGCAGCTCCGCCACCGCATTCCGGCGGTGGAAGCTCTCCGCATGGGGGCGGAGGCGGCCTCCAACCGTCAGATCGCCGCCGCGACCCGCGATGTCGCCGCGGCCGTCGAGCGCGGCGACACCTTCGCAGCAGCATTCCGGCGCGAAAGGATTTTCGGCGACGTCGTCGTTCAGATGATCGCGTCCGGCGAGCAGGCCGGCACGCTCGACCAGCTGATGATCGCCGCCGCGGACTATTTCGATACGCTGCTGATGCAGCGGATCAACGCCCTGACCGCGATGATCAACCCGCTGTTGACCGCGGCGGTCGGGCTCGGCATCGCCGCCATGCTCATCGCCGCGTTCCTGCCGGTGTTCGAGCTATCGGGCAAGGTCGGCTGACGTCCGCCTCGGCCTGATAGCCCGACGTTAACCCTGTTCGGCCTAGCATCCGCCCGGACTCCCGCCATTCGGAACCTCGCCGGACCATGCCGCGGCTTGCCATGCACCTCGAAACACTGCGTCGCGAATGGCCGCGCCTCAAGGCGGCGTTGCTGCGCGAGCGGCGCGTGCGTCGGCGTGAACCCGCTGTCGCCGGTCCGGATACCCCTGATGCCGAGACGACCGATCGGCCGACGACGGAACGGCGCAATCTGAACGCCGAGATCGCCTGCAGCGACGCCTTCTGGCGCATTGTGCTGCGCAACGCGGCGACCGGCGCGACTGCAGTCTGCTCGGCGCCCTTGCCGACGAGGCGGGCGCCGCTTCGGTCCTGGACAGCCTGCGGGACGCCGTCGACGCGCTCGGCATGGCGGAGCGGACCGACATCGCGAAGCTGGTCGTCCTGCCGCTCGACCCCGATTTCGACCTGTTCGACGCCCGCGCCGTTCGGGCGCTGGCGACCGATCCGGATAGCCTGACGAAGCTTGCAGGCCGCTTGCTCGGCGAGGCGGAGGCCGGCATCGACGCCGCGACTTGGGCGTCGGCGGCCGGCGCGCCCGAGGGCATGGCCCCTGGCGCCCAGACCCTTGTCGGCGCCGCGCGGCTCGAACGCGTGCGTCGTTACATTGGCGCGCTGGGCGACCTTGCGCCCTACCTTGCCGCGCTGACGCCCTACGCCGCCGCCGTGCTGCAGCCCGACGACGTCTCGGCGACGCTCTATGTCGGGCTCGACGGGACCGAACTCGTTTGCGGCGACCCCGGCGCCGGAGTGGTCGTCCGCCGCGCCGCGCCGGTCGGGCTGCGCGCGCTTGTGCGCTCGATCGCGGCCGCGAATTCGCTCCCCTTCGCCGAAGCGCTCCGCGAAGCGAATCGACGTCCGATGCTGAGGCAGGCCGTCGATGTCGGCGCCGCGCCGGAATTCGAGCGCATCGCCGACCTTGCGCGGGAGACGTTCGCCTATGTCGCGGACTCGCGCCTGGGGCAAACGCCGCGCCGGCTTCGCCTCCTGGGGCCTCTCGACGCCGTCGCCGGGTTCGGCGACATGCTGGCGGCGGCGCTCGGCGTTGAGATCGTCGCGGAGGCCGGCATGCCATTGCCGACCCGTCGGCCCGACCTCAACTTGCTGCGCAGCCTGAAGGGCGAGGTGTTCAGTCAAGGCGCGCGCGCCTACAAGTTCGAAGGCGACCGTTTCGTCGCCCATTCCAAGGACGACTCTGCGAAATCGCGCAAGGGAACTGGATCGAACCGCCCCGCTGGACCGCGCATGCTCGGCCCGCTCGCTTTGCCTGATCTCGACGCCGAAATCGGCCGCGGTCGTTTGGCCGTCGCCGGCCTGGTCGTGCTTGCAGCGGTCGCGCTCCTCGGTCGCGAAGCTGTCGTCGCGCCCGCGTCGGCGTCCGTCCGGCAGGCGGCCGCCCGCTACCAGGCGGCGCACGACCGGCTGCAGGCGATCGGCCTGGAGGCCGACAAACTGCGTCAGACCATGCGCCAAGACCTCCGCGCCGCGGCGGGCATGGACAAGATTCTCTGGACGGAAAAGTTTGCGGCGATCGCGGCGGCGATGCCGCCGGGCCTCTGGTTGACCGACGCCGCCGTCGTGAGCGACGAGCGCAAGGTCGGCGTCGTCGAGGTCGTGACGACGAAGCTGGTGCTGAAGGGGCGGACGATGGCCGCGCGGGACGCCCGGTTGCAGGAGATCGCCGCCTTCATCGCCGCCCTGGAAGACGACGACGACTTCATGCGGGATTTCCGGCGGATCGTCTTTGCCGGCCTCGGCGCGGACGAAGCGTCCGCAGGTCCGAGCGCGCCCTTCGAAATTCATGCCTGGTACGACGAGAACAAGCGCCGTCGCGTCGCCGACGACTCGGACGATCCCTTGACGCAGGCGCGTCGGGCGGCATCGACCCAGGCGGATCGCGCGCGCCTGTTCGGCGGCGGACAATGACGCCGCGCGATTTGATCGCGGCGGCGAAGGGGCCGACCGGCAAGGCTGTCGGCGCACTGGCGCTCGGCGTCGCGGCGTTCGCCGCGTCCGCCAGCCTGGTCGTGCAGGGCGACATCGCCGCATCGGTCGACCGTGCGCGGACCGCGCTCGAACGTGACGCCGACTTGGCCAAGCAGGATCTGAAGGCGCTGCATCAGTCGGCGGAGGCGGCGCGCGATCGCCCGCCATTGACCTCCGTGCCCGCATTCATCGATCGGGTCGGCGCGCTCGCCAAGGCCCACAATGCGTCGGTCGAAGGCGTGATGCCGCTCAAGGGCGAGACCAGCAGGTTCGAAATCGACGTCAGGTCGGGTTATCGGGCGCTGATCGGCTTCGTGGCGGCGCTGGAGGAACTCGACGTGGCCGTGACAGCCTTCGACGCCCGGCGCGCCGCCGTCACCGCCGGCGCGCCGGAACTCGAGGCGCGCATCGTCATCCGTCCGCGCAACGACGCGCGGCAACTGCATATCCCCCGACTGGAGGCTGTGCGAGCGGTCCTGGCGGCGAAGTCGGCGCGCAACCCGTTCCAGCCCGCCGTCGCCGCGGACGCGGCCGAGGGCGCCGAGCGTCAGGATCTGACCGCCGCCTACCGCCTGACCGGCGTCGCGACGCTGCAGCCTTCGGGCGAGCGCATCGCGACCATCGATCTCTTCGACTATGTCGTCGGCGACATGCTCGACGGCCGAAGGGTCGTCCATGTGGGCGAGGATCGGGTCTACCTGAACGCCGAACGGGACGGTCGGGACGAGCGCTTCGTCATCCGCATGACCGCGCCGCGCGCGGAACGGAACGCGGAGGGCGGATAAGCCTTCCTTTACCTTGGCCGGTCATACTGTTTCCTGATCCGTTGAAGCCGGACCCGCCAATGTCCAAATCGAACTCGCGACCGGACCCGCGTTCCGAGAAACTGCAGTTTCTCGGCATGGTCAGCCACGAGCTCAAGACGCCGCTGAACGCAATCATCGGTTTCTCGGACATGATCCGTTCGGAGATGCTTGGCCCGGTCGGAACCTCGGAATACCGCGAATTCGCCGAGGAGATCCGCAAGAGCGGCGTGACCCTCTTGAAGCGTATCGAGGATCTGATCGCCGCGTCTCGAGCCTGGGACGGCGCGTCCGAGCATCGTGAGGCCCACGTCGACATCCCGAGGCTGGTCGCCGCGGAGATCGAACGTCACGAAGGCGAGGCGAAGCAGCTCGGCGTCGTTCTGCAGAACCTCGTCGACGTCGAGGCGGGCGCGGTCTGGGGGGACGCCAAGGCGATCGGGCAGGCGCTCGGCGCAATCATTGACAATGCCGTGAAGTTCGCGGGGCATGGCGGTCTCGTAACGGTCGAGCAGCAGTTCGAAGCGGACGGCGCGCTGGCTCTGTTGATCGCGGATACCGGTCCCGGCATCGCGCCGGACATGACCGAAACGGTTTTCGGATTGTTGAGCCAGGTCGACGATCGTCTCGCGCGCGAACACGAGGGCATGGGCCTCGGCCTCTATCTCGCGAACGCGGTGATGCGCCGGCACGGCGGCCGTGTCGGGCTGGAGAGCATGCCCGGCGAAGGCGCGCGATTCCGCCTCGTCTTTCCGGCGGCCATACGGGTCGGCCGCGTGGACGACGACCTGACCGTGATGTCCGACGACGAAGATGGCGAGGCCGGCCCGGCGTTTCTCGAACTGACCTACCATGGCATATCGCATCGGGTTTTCCGCGACGCGCCGGATTTCGTCATTGGACGGCAGAATGGCGACAGCGTCGATGTCGATCTTGTGCTGAACGACCAGCGCATCTCGCGGCCGCATGCACGCATCGTCTGTATCGACGGCGCCTTCCACTTCGTGGACGAAAGCCGTCGCGGCAGCCATCTCGAACGAACGGGCGAGGCGCCCATCTTCCTGCAGCTCGACGCGAGCCCCGCGCTTTCAGGCGCCGGACGGATTTATCTCGGCGACAAACCGGATGCTCAGAACGTCGTCGCAATCGACTATCGGGTGGTCGGCCGATGATCGCGAGCCTCGCCGTCGCGCCCAAAGCCGACGACGATGGTCCTGTACGGGCTTTCGCCGGGTCGGTCGGCGATCTGCGCCTCGAAGGCGTCATCGCGTCGATCTCCGGCTCCCGACGGCGAAGCTACGGCGACGCCTATGCGGCTCTGATCTCGAGAGGCCTCTTCGCGGTCGCCGACGGCGTCTCGACCTTGCCCGGCAGCGCCGCCGCCGCGGACCGGATCGTCCGCAATCTGGAACGGCAGGCCGCGGCAATGGATCGGGCCTTCGACGAGAAGGGCGTCCTGGAGGCGATACGTCGGATCAACGGTCGCATTTTCGCCGAAGGTCGCGGCGCCCGCACGCCCGACGCGCCTGGCGCGGCGACCCTGAGTGGCCTCGCGCTCGATGCGGCGCGGCAGGCGATGACGCTGTTCAGCGTCGGCGACTCTTCGGTCTGGCTGCAGGGCGACGGCGACATGCGGCGCGTGACGACGCCGGACGTCGATCCCGAAACCGGCCGGTTGCGCGCCGCGGTCGGGGCGAAGCCGGTGCTGAACCCCTGGGTTCGCAGGTATTCCATCGGCGAAAGCGGAGCGGCGCTGATCGCGACGGACGGCTATGCCGATCTCGAAGCCATCGCCGCGCATGCATGGTTCCGGATGGCCGACGACGACATCCTAGGCCTCTTCGAGCGCATCGCCGACGCGGCGCCTTCCGACGACGTGACGATGATTTCGCTCCGCTGGCGGCGGGAGCGTTAGCGGCGCCTTAACCTTAAATCTGCATTGATGGCCGGCATGATCCCGAGACATCGGATGGCCCGGCCCATGGGCGCACGTTCGCCAATTTCGACAATCATCGTCCTGCTGTTCGCACTGCTCGCCGCGGCCCCCGCCGCGCGTGCGGCGGGCGCGGACAACATTCCGTGGCGCGCCGACGTTGCCTTCAGTCGCACGTCCGTCGACGATGACATTCGTTCGATCCTGCGCTCTTTGCTGCGCGCCAACGGCGTCTCCGCCATCTTCCGGCCGGGCGTCGAGGGCGTCATCTCGCTGCGCTTCGACAACGTCTCGCCGAAGCAGGCCTTCGAGCAGCTGATGACCGAACGCGGGCTTGACTACGAATACAACCCCGCGACGCGCACGGTCACGGTCTACAAGAACGCGACGGTCAGCTTCGAGCCGCCGACGCGGAGCTTCGTCACGTTGCACGAAGTCCGCTTCGACGCGATCCGCCAAATGCTCGACCGGTTCGGCCTGGGCGCGGAGGGCATTGCATTCGACGCCGCCACAAACACCGTCTCGATCCGCGGCCGGCCCGACCGGATCGCCGAGATCACGTCGCTGATCGCGAAGGTGGAGGAAGCCGCGCGGCAGCGCCGCGAGCAGGACAAGGTAGACCTCGACCGGTCCGTCGCCGAGCGCCGGGCGCGGATCGAAGCCGATCTCTACGCCCGGCAGACGAACGCTCGCGTCAAAGTCATCCCGCTCCGCTTCGCGAGCGTCGGCGAGACGACGCGCATGTTCCATGGCCGCCAGGTCACGACCCCGGGCATCGCGGAGACGCTGAAGGCGATCATCGGCGATTTGAATATCGGCGGCGACGAGGCCGTCCCGCCGGTCCGTGGCGGGACCGAAAGCGAGACCGATTTCCTGCGGCGCATGGCGGAGACCAACCGGCCGCGCATCTCGGTCGACCGGCGTACGAACTCCGTCATCGTGCGCGGCGCGCCGGAAGACGTCGCGGAGATCGAGCATGTCGTCCGTGAACTCGACCAGCCGCTGCAGATGATCGAGATCGAAGTGGTGATCGCCACTGCGCAATTGGGCGTGGCGGAGGAGCTCGGCGTCGCGCTTCGCGGCTCCGCAAGCCGCGCGAACGGCACGAACCTCAGCGGCGCCGGCGATACCGGGTCCAGCGGCGGCCAGGTCGCCAACGGCGACGGCAACCTCTTCGATTCCGACGGCCTCAATGCCCTGTCGCTGCTGCCGGCCGCCGGCGCGTCCTCCACGCTCGCTGCCTTCGTCATTCGAGGCGCCAACAGCATCCTGCAGGTGCAGCTGAAGGCGCTCGCGGAGGAGAACAAGGCGCAGGTGATTTCCGCGCCGCGCCTGGTCACTCTCGACAATCGTACGGCCCGCATCACGCGCGCCCAGGACATCTTCGTTCAGGTCGACGCCGGCGGCGACCAGGGCCAGAACCTCGCGCAGATCGAAACCGGCCTGACGCTGGAAATCACGCCGGCGATCGTGCCGCCGATCCAGGCGAAGCAGGATCCGCTGATCCGCCTCAATCTCAGCGCCATCAACTCCGCCCCCGGCGCCGGCGCCTTCGGTCAGATCGACGTGCGCGCCCAGGAAGTGCAGACCGAAGTCCTGGTCCCGAACGGCGGCACTTACATCATCGGCGGCCTGTTCGACGACACCCGCCGCGAGGGCGAGTCCGGCGTGCCGGGCCTGAAGGACGTGCCGGTGCTCGGTCGCCTTTTCAAGGAAAACACGGCCTCCAGTCAGCTTGCGGAGACGATCTTCTTCATCACCCCGCGCATCGTCGCGCAGGACGCGCCGTTCGGCGGCGACATCGCGACCCGGCTCGGCGCCCCAGCCTATGTTCAGGCGCGGCGCCAGACGCTCGACCGCGCGTCGGAAAGCATGCTGGCGACCCCCTATGCGGAGACCAAGCGCGGCGCCCGGCCGTATCGCCTGATCTCCGAACTGGAGGAAGACGAGTGAGCGGGCCTGCGCGTCGCGCCAATCTGCTCGAAGCGTTCCGGGCGGTGGCCTGGTCGACCGGCGTCCTGCTGTGCATCGGCGCGGTCGCCCTGCCGGTCGCGCATGCGCACATCTATGTCGCCGGCTTCAAGTCGGATTTGACCGACGCCGTCGCGGCGATGGCGACGGCGCAACGCGGCGAACTCATCCGCCGGGAACGCTTTTCGCCGGATGCGGCCGCGGCCGCCGTCGCGCACGATACGCGCATCCTCGCCCGCGCGACGCTGGAGGCGGATGGCCGCCTCCGTCTTCTGGCGATGACCGCGCCGGAAGCCGTGCGTACGGCCTGGCTGCCGGCCCTGATCTACGAACGCCGCATGGCGGCGGACGGAACGCTGTCGGAGGGACGATGGCTTACAGAGCACTGACGACGAGCGTCGTCGCGTTTGCATTGCTGGCCGGCGGCTGTGTCGGCGGCGCCCGGCCCGGCGACCGTTCGGCCATTGAGGCGACGCCGGCCGCGCTGCGCCAGGAGGCGGCGCCGCTGCCGGCGCCCGCCTGGCGCGTCGGCGACAGCTGGTCCTACAGCGACGGCTACGCCTTGCGCGTGGAAGCGGCCGAAGGCGGCCTCACCTGGTTCCGCCGGACGGACGCGCCCGAACAATGGTTCAGCCGTCGCGGCTTCCTCCGCCAGGACGCGCAGTCGTCGACGGCTGAGCGGAGCGTCGTCTACCGGTCCGTGTCGGCGGACGCGGGCATGACCCTTGTTCCGGGCCGTCCGCTCGTCTTCACGCGGGAGTTCGTTTCGAACGGCGTCACGCGCATCCACAACACCTCTTGGGTTCTCGAAGGTCGGGAGCGCCTGAACGTGCCGGCGGGCGACTTCGACGCCTATGTCGTCGTCATGCGCACCCGCAATCCCGAAACCGGCTGGACCGGGTTCGAACGCTGGTGGTACGCGCCCGAACTACGCCACTATGTCCGCATGGAATACCGCTATGGCGACCAGCCGGTCGGCAGCCGCGTCCTGATCGGCTACCAGCTTGCCGATGGCGTCGCCGAACGGCCGCCTCAGTATCTGCCCAAGGTCAACCAGACCGCGAACGCGTCCGCGATCGTCGGCCAGAGCAGCAGGATCGCCCCGCCGACGGCGAGCCAGGGGCCGAAGGGCAGTTCTTCGGCCGGCCTCTCCTTGAACAGGACCCGGCCGCTCAGCCCGTAGACGGCGCCGGCGGTGAACGCTATCAGCAGGGCCGCGGGCAGGGCGGCGGCGCCGACCCAGGCGCCCAGCGCCGCCGCCAGCTTGGCGTCGCCGCCGCCGAGCCCGTCGCGGCCGATCGCCAGCCGGCAGAGCCCATTCAGCCCTTCCAGCGCCAGATACCCGGCGCCAGCGCCCAGAATGGCCGCCTCCGGCGCCGGCCCGAATCCGACGGCCGCGAGCCCGAGCCCGGCCCAAAGCAAGGGCAGGGTCAGCCGGTCCGGCAGCAGGCCGGTTTCCAGATCGATCGCCGCGAGCGCCAGCAACGCCAGCAACGCGGCCGCCGCGAAGGCGCCCTCCGGGCCGAAGCCGAGCCGCCAGACGGCGCCGAGCGCTTCCAGCAGGGGATAGCGCCAAGCGATCGGCGCATGACAATGCTGGCAACGGCCGCGCTGCAGTACGAAGCTGACCAGCGGAATGTTTTCGCGCCAGGAAAGCGATGCCGCGCATTTCGGGCAGTGCGAGGCGGGAAACGCCAGCGATAGGCCGGCGTCGCGGCCCTCCATGTCGGCGACCGCCATTTGCGGCAGGCGATGGGCGACGACGTTCAGGAAGCTGCCGATCAGGCAGCCGAACAGCGCTCCGGTCGCGATCAGCGCTTCCGGCGGGATGAGCTGCAGCGCGGTCATGCTTCGCGCGTCCGAGACCGGGCCGAGCGGAGGCGGGCGACCATCCAACGGCGAATGTCGTCGCGACGACCGGCGGAGTCGTCGAAGCGAACGCCGAAGAAGCCGTCGCCCGCGTGAACGACATGGCCGACAAGGCCCATCAGCGTATCGAAGCCGACCGCGACCTCCGTGCCGCGCGCCAACGGCAACCGGCCTTCGAGCATGCAGCCGCCCAGCGAAATGTCCGCGATCAGGCAGTCGTAGACGCCGTCGATCGTCGCGACGAGCGCGGGCGTCCGCAACGCGAAGCGCGGCGCGCCGCGGCGCTCCAGCACGGACGGCGTCTGCCGCCGGGTATCGGTCAGGGTCTCGCTCATTGCGGCAGGATCTCGGAGATTTTAGCGATGCCGCTCGCCTCGACCTGCGAACCGGTCGTCGGACAGACCGGCTCGTCGACGGTGGCGTACCCGCTGCAAACCAGGGCGATGAACGGCCGTCGGGCGGGCCAGTGCGCCGTGATGACCGGATGGGCGCTGACGACCGGCGAAAAGGTCGTCGAGAACTCGATGTAGTCCGGAACGCGGCGGGCGATGGCGAAGGATACCGGCAAAAGATAGTCGGCCGCGATTTCGGGATAGACCCAATCGCGTCGGCCCGGCGCCGTATCGAGTTCGGCCATGGCGTTCGTGTAATAGGTCGCCCGCTTGGCCGAATTTGCGCAGTTGCCGCCACAGGGCGGGCCGCCGCGCAGCCGGCTCAAGGCATAGGTGATCTGGCCGTGCGCCGCCCAGTAGGCGCGTATTTGCAGCAGTTCCCGCTCCTGCGCGCGCCGTTCGCCGAGGGCGCCGTCGCCAAACGCGCCGGAGAGCACGTACATGGCCGCCGCGCCGAGGAACATGACGGCGATCAGCGCGAAGCCGCGTTGTCCGTTCGCCCGCATCGCGCTACCCGCCGATCTGGCCGCCGGCGACGTTGGGCGTCCCTTCGCCGTCGACCGCGTTGTAGATGTGAATGCCGCCGAAGCGCTCGACGCGGCCGTCGCCGCGCGCCGCGGCGTAAGGGTCGCGGAGCTGGATTTCAAGCTCGACGGTCCGGTTATACACGCTGCGCTGGTCGTCGACGAAGACCGGTTGGCCGGCGAGCGCGCCGTCGAGCTGTATCGTTTCGTTCGCCGCCGCGCAGGCCGGCAGCGGATCGGCCGCCCCGGCGCAGACGATCGTGATCGGACTCGTCCGGTCGCCGGTGACGGTGAGGCCGTTCGATTGGATATCCATCACTTCGCCGTCCTGAAGCACGATCGTCGGCGGTCCCGCGCGGCTCCGCGCGCCGTGGGCGATGCCCGTGCCGTCCGATCCGCCGCCCGCGCCGCGGGCGCCGTCCGCCATCGTCGCCAACGTCTGCCGCGCCGCGCGATTGATCCGGTAGGCGGCGTCGACTTCGGTCCGAACCTCGACGCTGCGCGCAAGCAACTCCAGCCCGACCAGCGTCAAGCCGGCCGCGATCATGCCGGCGAACGCCAGTTCGACCAGCGTAAAGCCGCGTTCGGAACGTCGCCGCGTCATAACTGCCGCCCGACAATAGTGCGCAGGGTCAGAACTTCCGTTTCGCCGCGGAAATCGACCGCGCTATCGGTTCCGGCGTCCCAGCGGAACGGAAACTCCAGACTCAGCATGATCTCCTGGCAGAAGTCGCCGCCATTGCCCCCGTCATAGGCGAAGCAGAGGCAGGGCTGGGAGCCCTTGCCGGGTTCGTTGTCGGCATTGCAGGTGTTTGAGACGAGCGGCGTCGCTTCCCAGCTCAGCCGTCCGACGAGGCTGCGATCCCGGTCCACCCAGACGTAGTTCCGCCGCGCGTCGGTATCGAGCAGGCTGCCGAAATAGGCGATCGGATAGCCTTCGGCGGTCGCGAAATCCGCCGGCGCTTCGACGACGCGGTTGGCGTTGCCGAGGAGCGCTTTAGTGGCTGCGTCGAGGACGCCCGGCGGCGCCATCGAAAGGCTGGCGTTCGCGCCGTATATCAGCCGGTCGTCGGAAAACGTCGCCGGGTACCCGTATCCGGTCGAGGTTTCCACGCCGGTCGCGCCGAATTCCGTGAACCGATAGAGCGCGGCCAGGCGCTCCATCTGGCCGTTCAGCGTCCAGATCGCCTTTTCGCGAATGACGGCGTCGTTGGCGGCGCCGCTGGCCGCCGTCCACACGCCCATCAGCCCGAGGGTCAGGATCGAGAGAACGAGGCCCGCGGTCATCGCCTACATCAGCGTGAAGCCGCGTTGGGGTCTAGGGCTGCATCGCATGAGTCTTGCTCAGCCCGGCGTTCCAGTCGTAGAGGTGCCCGCCCGTTCCGGCCGTCGCATCCAACCCGTTCGCGGGCGGCGGATAGCGAAGCGCGACGACCTGTCCCTCGCGGCCCGGTTCGGTCGCGGTCGACGGCTTGGCCCAACCGGTCGGCGGGCGCTTGGCGGCGTCGGGCTCGCAGG
>DAINCG010000077.1:0-4623 GCA_036732525.1 Pseudomonadota bacterium
CAGCACCGTCAGCGCGAGCGGGCCCGCCGGCAGGAAGGCCGCCGTCGCCGCGAACCCCGCCGCCATCAGCAGCGGGCCGACCTGCAGCATGCGGCCCTGCCAGGCGACGGCGAAGCCGGCGACGCCGAGCGCGGCGACCGTCCAGGCGAGCGAGGCGGAGGCGACGGCATAGCCGGCGCCCAGCGGATCGAGGCCGTGCAGCGCCTGCAGGAACATCGGCCCGAACACCTGCAGCGGCGCGAAGGCGACCAGCAGCAGCAAGGCCGTCCAGAGCCCGACCCCCGTCGCGGAGGCGAGCCGAAAGGCGTCCGACGGCAGCATCGGGCGGGCCGCCTTCCGGTCGCGGGCCAGCATGAAAGCGGCGATGGCGAAACCGAGCGCCAGACAGGCCGCCTTGCCGCCCGCCGCGGGCGCGATGGCGGCGGCGGAGAGCGCGGCGATCGCGAGCACGATCAGGCCGACGCAGCTCCAGGGCGGCGACGGCGGGTCCTCCTCCGGCGGGGCCGCCGGCGGAAACGCCACGACGGCGAGCACGGCGATCGCGAGCGCCACGCCGGACAGCGTGTAGAAGGCGCCGCGCCAGTCGCCGAAGCTGGCGAAGGCGCCGCCGACCAGGGGGCCGAGCAACACCGAGACGCTCCACACGCTCGCGAACATCGCGAAGACCCGGGGCCAGAGCGTCTTCGGAAAGACGTTGCGGACGAGGACATAGGCCGTCGCCATGACGAGACCGCCGCCGAAGCCCTGGACGAAGCGCCCCCCGACGAAGGCCAGCATGCTGGGCGCGAGCGCGCAGCCGAGCGTGCCCACGGCGAAAACGAAGGCGCCCAGCGTGAACGCCAGCTTCGCCCCCGTCCGGGCGACGGTCATGCCGGCGCAGGAGGCGGCGACCAGGGAGGCCGCCAGATAGGCCGTCGTCGGCCAACTGATCTGGTCCGCCCCGCCGACGTCGGCGACGAGGCTCGGCAGCACGGTCGCCGTCAACAGCACATTCATCGAGTGCAGCAGGATGCCCCCGACCAGGATGGCGGCGGCCGGCGCGCGGCCCGCGCGCAGGAGGTCGGCCCAGCCCGCCGCCGTCTCGTCCGCCATGCCGCCGCCCCCCTCGTTACCGGTCAAGCATAGCTCACGACCTCGAATTCGATACCGTCCGCGTCGTCGAAATAGAAGCGGCGGCCGGGTTCGTAGTCCGCGTGGCTGTGCGGCGCGAAGCCCAAGGCCTTCACCCGCGCTTCCGCCGCGTCGAGATCGTCGACGACGATGCCGACGTGATTGAGGCCGCCGACATGACGGTAGCTGTCCCCCGCCTTGGGCGCGTCCGGGTCGAGACGGTAAATCGCGAGATAGTCGTCGTCGGAGCCGACGTGGATCGTCTTTCCGCCATGCTTGGCGTCGCCCCGCCAGCGGACCTTCCAGCCGAACAGGTTGATCAGCATGACGGCGGTCTTGTCGGGGTCGGAAACGGTGAGGTTCAGGTGTTCCAGTCTGCCGGCGCGCATGGTCTCTCTCCCTTGGTTGCTTCGCGTCGGCTCTTGAGATAGTTCCTCAACCTAACTTGAGGTCAAGAAATTATTTCGGGGAGCCGCGCCATGGCCCGCGACACCATGCTGCCGATCGGCGCGCTGGCGGAGCGGACGGGCCTGTCCGTCTCCGCGATCCGCTTCTACGAGACCAAGGGCCTGATCCGGCCGGAGCGCAATGCCGGCGGCCAGCGGCGCTATCGCCGGTCTGACATCCGGCGGCTGTCCTTCGTGATCGCGGCGCAGCAGTTCGGCTTCACCATCGGCGAGATCGAGGCGCAGCTGGCCGGCCTGCCCGATGGCCGGACGCCTACCAAGCGGGACTGGACGCGCATCGGCCGCGACTTCCGCAAGGCGCTCGACGCGCGGATCGCCATGCTGGAGCGCATGCGCCGGCGCCTCGACGGCTGCATCGGCTGCGGCTGCCTGTCGCTCAAGAAATGCGCGCTCTACAACAATGGCGACCACGCCGGCGGCCGCGGCCAGGGCCCGCGCTTCATCCTGGAGGAGGATACGAGCCCGCGCTGAGCGGTCACCGCGCCTTCCAGCAGCCTTCGATGTGGTCGTCGACCAGGCACATCGACTGCATGAAGGCGTAGCAGATCGTCGGGCCGACGAAGCGGAAGCCCGCCTTCTTGAGCCGCTTGGAGAGGTCCTCGGCCGCCGGCGTCTTCGTCGGCACGTCGGCCATGGACTTCGGCCGGTTGACCTGGGTCTCGCCGTCGACCGCCTGCCAGACGAAGTCGCGAAAGGCGCCCTCGCCGCCCGCCTCCATCATGGCGAGCCAGGCCTGGGCGTTGGAGATCGTCGCCTCGATCTTCAGGCGATTGCGCACGATGCCGGGGTCCGCCATCAGCCGTTCGACGTCGTCCGGCCCCATCGCGGCGATCGCCACGGGATCGAAGCCATGGAAGACCTCCCGGAAGCGGTCGCGCTTGCGCAGGATCGTGATCCAGGCGAGGCCCGCCTGAAAGCCTTCCAGGCAGAGCTTTTCGAAAAGCGCGCGGTCGTCCCGCTGCGGTACGCCCCACTCCTCGTCGTGATAGCGCTGGTATTCCGGGTCGTCGCCCGACCATGCGCAGCGCTGGCGGCCGTCCGGCCCCGTTTTGAGCGCCATCAGGTCGAACGCAGCTTCGGGTCGAGCGCGTCGCGCAGGCTGTCGCCGAACAGATTGAAGGCGAACACGGCGAGCGTGATCGCGAGGCCGGGGAAGATTGCGACCCAGGGCGCGCTTTCGAAGAACTGCTCCGCCCCGCCGCGCAGCATCAGGCCCCACGCCGCCGTCGGCTCCTGCACGCCGAGGCCGAGATAGGAGAGCGAGGCCTCCAAGAGGATCGCTTGGCCGACGAAGCTGGTCAGCATGATCAGGTAAGGGGCCATGACATTGGGCGCCATATGGCGCAGCACGATGCGCGCATGACTGAAGCCGCAGGCCCTGGCCGCGTCGATATAGGGGATTTCGCGGAGCGCCAGCGCGCTCGATCGGACGACGCGGGCGCATTTCGGGACGAACGGAATGGTGATGGCGATGATGACGTTGCCGGCGCCCGACCCGAACACGGAGACGATGGCGAGCGCCATGATGATCAGCGGAAAGGCCATGAAGACGTCCATCACCCGCTGGAAGACGAGATCGAACCAGCCGCCGAGATAGGCGCTGGTGACGCCGAGGACGAGGCCCGCGGTCGCGCCGACGAAGGCGGAGACGACGCCGATCAGGAGCGCCGTTCGTGAGCCGTAGATGATGCGGCTGAAGATGTCCCGGCCAAGCTCGTCCGTGCCGAGCGGATATTGCGCGCTCGGACCGACGAGCTGATCGACGAAGTTCATCTTCAAGGGGTCGTGCGGCGCGACGAAGTCCGCAAAGACGGCGACGAGCGCCATGATGACGATCAGCAGGAGAGAAATGGCGCCGAGCGGCTGGCGGCGCGCCATTCGGCCGAGCTTCCGCGCCCAGGACTTTTCGACGGGCGCTTCGCTGGCAGTCACGGTCGCGACGTTCATGGCGCTGCCTCTCCCATTCTACGTCCTCCGGTCAACTGTAGCGGATGCGCGGGTCGAGCCACGCATAGATGATGTCGATGACGATGTTCATCAGAACGAAGATGAAGGCGACGAGCATAACCAACGCCTGGGTCAGGGTGTAGTCGTGGTTGGTCACGCTGTCGACGAAGAGCTTGCCGAGGCCGTTTAGGTTGAAGACCTGTTCCGTCACGACCAGGCCGCCCATCAGGAAGGCGAACTCGATGCCGATGACGGTCACGACCGGCAGCATCGAGTTCTTGAGCGCGTGGCGGTTGACGACAAGCTTCTCGATCACGCCCTTGGCGCGGGCGGTGCGGATATAGTCCTCCCGGAGCACTTCCAGGAGCGCCGAGCGGGTCATCCGGGTCGCGACGGCGGAATAGCGATAGCCGGTCGCCAAGGCCGGCCAGATCAGCTGCGCCAGATTGCCGAGCGGGTCCTCCAGCGGCGAGACATACTGGATCGGCGGGATCCAGCCATAGCCGAAGATGGCGTTGCTGGCCCATAACAGCCCAAGCATGATCAGGATGCCGAGCCAGAAGGACGGCATGGCGATGCCGGCGATCGAAAAGCAGCGCACCAGATAGTCGATCCAGGTGTTCTGGCGGATCGCCGAGATGCTGGCCATGATCGCCACCTGCAGCGACAGCACGGCGCGCGGGCCGATCTCCTCGGTGATCGGCCGGTCGGTCCACATCGACGTGCCGAAATCGCCGACGAAGAAGCCGCCGAACCAGTCGAAGAACTGCACGATGAGCGACCGGTTGAGGCCGAGCTCCTCCTGGCAGCGTTCGATCTGGGCCGGGTCGAAGGTGCCGCCGGTGCCCGCATAGCGGAGCGCGCAGACGTCGCCCGGGATCATATGCATCAGCAGGAAGACGAGGATCGCCGCGCCGACCAGCGTCGGGATCATCATCAGCATGCGCTTCACGAGGTATTTGTGCATGCGTTCAGGCGCCGGAAATGGGGCGAGCGCCCGCGAACCCAGGTGGTCCGCGGACGCCCGCCGCAGTCGCTAGGAAAGCCGATGCCGGGGCGCGGCTACTGGTCCGCGTCCGGATCGAGCCACACGGTGTCG
>DAINCG010000077.1:4658-9894 GCA_036732525.1 Pseudomonadota bacterium
GTCGTCCGGTACCACCAGAGCGTAATCATCTGGGAGACCTCGTCGTGCAGCACGTGCTTCTCGTAGGCGCGCATCTTCTCGCGCTGCTTCGCGGGATCCGGTTCGAGCAGCATCGCCTCGTAGAGCTCGTCCATCTTACGGTCGACGACCCGGCTGTAGTTCTGCGGGTTGACGTCGGAGGAAAGGTATTTGGACGTGTCGATCGGCGGATTGACGATCGACTGGCAATTGAAGTCGATCGAGACGTCGAAGTCGCCCTGCTCGCGCAGCGTCGCGTAGAACGGGCCGGTCGGCTGGACCTTCTGCTCGAAGTTCAGCCCGATCTGGCGCCACTGGTCGATCAGCCAGACGCCGACGACCTTGTAGGGCTGGTCGACGCCGCGATTGTTGAAGACGTAGGTCTTCGAGAGATCGACGCCGGCTTCCTCAAGCAGCTGGCGGGCGCGGGCGCGGCTCGCTTCCAAATCCGGCTTGTAGCCGTCGAGCTCCATCAGCTCTTCCTTCGTCGCCGCAAGCTTGTGCCGCGGATAGACGATGCCGCCGACCGTCTTCACGATCGCGACCTTGGAGAGATATTCGGAGCCGCCCCAGCGGTCGATGGCGAGCGTCAGCGCCCGGCGGACGCGGACGTCGTCGAAGGGCTTGCGGGAATGATTCGGCGTCGCCAGCAGGACGCAGTTCCAGTCCGTCTCCTGCACGGTCGCCTTGTCGCCGAGCGCGCGGACCAGGTCGTCGCGGACCTTTGGCGGGAAGCCGCGGAACTGGGCGCTCGCCCGATTGCCGCGGAGCGCCTGCACCTGGACGGATTCCTTCGGCGCGAAAATCGCCGTGATGCCGTCGAGATAGGGCAGGCCTTCGAGGTAATAGTCCGGGTTCTTCTTGCCTTTCATCACGGCGCCCGGCTGGTGCTCGGTCATGATGAATGGTCCGGAGCCGAGCACGTTCTTTTCATAGAAGTGCTGGTCCTGGTCGAGCTTGGACTTCGAGTAGATGAAGTTGAACGGCACGGCCAGCGCCGGGATGAAGGCGGACGACGCATATTTCAGCTTGAAGACCACCGTCTGGGGGTCCGGCGCCTCGACCGCCTCGACCATCTGGTAGAAGCTCTTCCGGGCGCTCGACACGCCCTCCGGCGGGAAGATGATGCGGTCGAAGCTCGCCTTGACGTCGGCCGAGGTGAGCGCCTCGCCGTCATGGAACTTGACGCCTTCGTGGAGCTTGAAGGTGTAGGTCTTGCCCTCGTCCGTCGGCGTCGGCACGTCGCCGACGCAAAGGTCGCAGACGAAGTCGCTGGGATCGCCGGGATTGGCCGGATTGACCCGGATAAGCGTCGAATAATAGGGGCGGACGGGATGGATGACGGCATAGGTCGTCTCCCGATGGCCGTCGAAGCTCGGCGGGCCCTTTGCCGGCACCACATAGGTCAACTCGCCGCCGTATTTCGGCTGGTCGTCGGCGAACGCCGCGCCGGCGGCGAGCAGAACGCCCGCGCTGGCCGCGGCCGCGAAAGCGGTGCGGATTCCCTGCATCCCTATTTCCTCCCGATCTGTTCTCGTTTTTTCGCCGTCAAACGCCGGATTGGAGCGCAAGACGTACTTCGGGCGAACCCTTGCCGATTGGTTCCGGCAAGTCAATCGATTGCGGCGGCAGCGCCCGAATCCAGCAACGCCGCGACCTCGGCCGGCGCGAGGCCGGCTTCCCCGAGCACGGCGCGGGTGTCGCGGCCGAGTTCCGGCGCCACCGCCCTCGGCTCGTCGGGCGAAAGCGGCGGCATGCCGGGCAGGTTCAGCAGCACCGGCGCCTCCGGATATCCGGGCTGCGGCAGGCGCGTGACGAGGCCCGTTTCCTTGGCCTGCGGCTCCTCGGCGAAGGCGATGTAGTCCAGGATCGCCTGGTTCATCAGGCCGAGCCGCGTGAAGACCTCGTCCCATTCCGCCGTGGTCCGGGTCAGGAAAATCGGCTCGATCCGGGCGGCGATGACGTCGATGTCGGCGGCGCGCGCGCGATTGTCCCGGTAGCGTTCGATCGCCTTCAGATCGTCCAGGCCGAGGGCGTCGCAGAAGGTCAGCCAGTCCTTCTCCTTCAGGATGAGGAGTTGGATGTAGCCATCCTTGCAACGATAGACGCCGCCGGGCGTCGAGCCGGGCGGCGGCTCGCGGCCTTCCTGCACGGTCGAGGCGAAGCGCACGCTTTGCAAATTGGCCGCCGCCGCCATCAGGCTGATGTCCAGGAAACGGGGCTTGGCCTCGTCCCGCTTGGCATAGAGCGCGGCCGCGACCGCCTGGTAGGCGTAAAGAGCGGTCGACATGTCGACGATGATCGGCTGGGCGCGCATCGGCGTGCCCTCCCGGTCCGCATTGGCGACCATGAAGCCGGTATAGGCCTGCAGCACCGGATCCATCGCGGGCTTGCGGCTGAGCGGCCCGGTCTGGCCGTAGCCCGAGATCGAAACGTAGATGACGGCGGGCGCCAGTCGCTTGACCCGATCGTAGCCGAAGCCCAGCCGGTCGATGACGCCGGGCCGGAAGCCTTCGAGAAAGACATCGGCGCCGGCGAGGATACGCTCGAGCGCCGCCTTCGCGGCATCCTGCTTCAGGTCGAGCGCGACGCTGCGTTTGCCGAGATTGCCGATGACCGAGAAGGCCGTGTGGTCGCCATAGCGGGGCCCCAGCATCCGCGCCCAATCGCCGTCCGGCGGCTCCACCTTGATGACGTCGGCGCCCCACTGGGCCAGCAGCATGGCGCAATAGGGCCCGGCGATGCCCTGGGAGAGATCGACGACCTTCACGCCCTCATAGGGTCGTTCATAGCTCATTGCCCGAACTCCAGACCGTAGCGCGCGACGTCGATCCGGTCGAAGATCTCCTGGCGCAACACGTTGGCGGCCGCCGTCACGTCGCGCGCCTCCGACAGCAGGACCGCAAACTTCTCGTAAAGCAGCAGAAACCGCTCCAGGAACGCCGGCGCGTCGACGATGCCGAAGCGCTCCGGCGCCGTCGCCGCGACGAGCGCGACGTCAGCGGCGACGGCGGCGCGAATCGCCTCCATCAGCTCCGGCGTCGGCGCGTCGATCGTCAGGCCGTGCGCCGCGGCGGCGCGCAGCGACGCATCCGCCATGTTCTGAAAGCCCCAGACCGCGCCGACCACGCCATCCGCCACCGCGTTCAGGACCGCCCTGCGGGCGGCCGGCGAGAGGGAGCGCCAATACCCGGCGGACGCGAGAAAGGCGCCGCCGCCCCGATAGGCGCCGAGGGGCGCGGCGAGCGCGTGACGGACATGCGCCCAGACGTCCGGGTTGGAAAGCTCCATCGGGGTCGTGATCGCCGCGCCGATCTCGCCCTTGGCGAAGAGGTCGCCGGCGTCGGCGTACTCTTCCTTCACGACGCCGCCGAGCCGCGCGATGATCCGGTCCCAGGCGCCGCCCGGGGTCAAGGCCGCCAGGCCGCGAAACGCCGCCGGCGAATTGGCCCGCGCGCGGCTCAGCAGCACGTAGCGCGCCGCGCTGTATCCGCCGAGAAAAACGATGCGCTTCGCCGCGAAGGCGCCCCGGCAGCCGGGGCAATCGAGCGCCAGGATTTCGGTCGCGGCGGCGGCCGCCGCCAACTCGTTATCGCCGCCGGCGAGGCCGAGTTCGGAAATCAGGGCCGAATAGGGAAAGGCCTGCGCGAACGCCGGCAAGGCCGCCGCGCCGAAGGCGTAATCGCCCCGGCCGAGATTCTCGATCGCCGCCGGGTCGTCGGGCGGCGGCCCGTTCAGGAATAGATCGACCGCCGGCCCAGCCTGTTCCTGCTTCAGCCGCTCTGCGAAGGCCCGCCACCCGCTCTGAACCAGCGGATGGTCGGCGCCGTAACCGACATGCGCGCGCGCAACAGGGGCGTCCGTCGCGGCATCGGCCCCGGCCGCGCCCGCGAGCGCGGCCAGGATCACGAATAGCGCGACGACGAACCGCGCCGAGCCGGACCTAGACCGGATCCCAGACGAAGTAGTCGGCCGACCGGTCGTTCGCCAGGAAGTGCGGCTTGAAGGCGGGCATGCAGTGGTCATGAATCTTCTGGGGCGTCCATCCGTCGCTGCGATGGATCGTGCGAACGGGCCGGTGGTGGCTCATCAGCATGATCTCGTTCGAGCGAACATAGAAGATTTGCCCGGTCACGTCCTTGGCGAGGTCCGACAGAAGATAGACCGACGGCGCCGCGTCATCGCCTCCTGCCGCTTCCGCCGCGCTTCGCCTTCCGGTCCCTTGATCGGGATCGTCTCGATCATCCGGGTGAAGGCCGACGGTGAGACGATGTTGGAACGGACCCCGAACCGGGACATGTCGAGCGCGATCGACTTGGAGAGGCCGACGATGCCGAGCTTGGCGGCGGCGTAGTTCGCCTGCCCGACATTGCCGACGAGGCCCGAGGTCGAGGTGAAGTGCACCATCGCGCCGGATTCCTGCTTGCGGAAGTGCTCCGCCGCGGCGCGGGCCACGTTGAAATAGCCGTTCAGATGCACGTTGATCACGGCGTCCCAGTCGCTCTCCGTCATCTTGTGGAAGATGACGTCGCGCAGGATGCCCGCCACGTTGACGATGCCGTCGATCCGGCCGAATTGGTCGACGGCCTGCTGCACCATCGCCTGGGCGTCGTCCCAATTGGAGATGTCGCCGCCGTTGACGACAGCCTCGCCGCCCTTGCCGTCGACCGTCGCGCCGAGATCGTTGACGACGACCTTGGCGCCTTCCGCGGCCGCGAGCTTCGCGATCTCCGCGCCGATGCCCCGGCCGGCCCCGTTGACCAAAACCACCTTGTCCTGAAGAACCCCGTCCGTCATGGGTCCGTTTCCTTCCTTGAATTTCCTAGCCTGGCGAAACCCGAAGCGGCGGCGGCCTCAGATCGGGTCCCAGCTGAACGTGTCGGCGGACCGGTCCATCGCCACGAAGCTCGGCATCAGCGCCGGCATGCCTTCCTCGTGGATCGAGCGCGGCGTCCAGCCTTCGGCGCGATGAATCGAGCGGATCGGCCGATTCTGGCCGAACAGGATCTGCTCGTTCATGCGGCTGCCGAAAATCTGCGCGGTGACGCCCATCTCCGTCGCGGCGTCGGAAACGAGGTAGACGCACATCGGCGCGATCTGTGCGGGCGTCATCCGCTTGATCTTGGCGAGGCGCGCTTCCTGTTCCGGCGTGTTCGACGGAATCGTGCCGATCATTCGGCTCCACGCGAACGGCGACATGCAGTTCGACCGGACGCCG
>DAINCG010000077.1:9906-13929 GCA_036732525.1 Pseudomonadota bacterium
TCGACTTGGAGAGGCCGACAATGCCGAGCTTGGCGGCGGCGTAGTTCGCCTGGCCGAAATTGCCGATCAGGCCCGAGGTCGAGGTGAAGTGCACCATCGCGCCGGATTCCTGGGCGCGGAAGTGGTCCGCGGCGGCGCGGGAGACGTTGAATGTCCCCTTGAGGTGGACGTTGATGACGGCATGCCAATCGTCCTGCGTCATCTTGTGGAAGATGACGTCGCGCAGGATTCCAGCGACGTTGATGACGCCATCGATCTTGCCGAACGTGTCGACCGCCTGCTGGACCATGCCCTTGGCGGCCTGGAAGTCGGCGACGCTGTCGCCGTTGACCACCGCTTCGCCGCCCGCGGCCTCGATCGCGGCGACGACCTCCTGCGCGGGCGTCGCGTCCGCGCCGGCCCCGCCGACGTCGCCGCCGAGATCGTTGACGACGACCTTGGCGCCTTCCGCGGCCGCGAGCTTCGCGACCTCCGCGCCAATGCCCCGGCCGGCGCCTGTCACCAGGACGACCTTGCCTTCCAGAATCCCGTCAGCCATCGAAAGCGCTTCCTCCCCTCGCAAAATCGCGGCCGGCGACGATGCGCCGGCCGCGTCCATTAGCCGGGAGGTTAGACTGGCTGCTTTGCCGAAGGCAATCGCCTGTTGCGCGGCGGACGCCTAGTCGTCTTCGCCCTCGCCCCGCCCCATCGCGCGCACGAGATCGAGCAGGCGACGGCGTACGGCGGGATCGGGGATGTCGTAGTAGGCGCGAACCAGCAACAGGGTCTCGCGCTGCGCCATCGGATCGGCGTCGTATTGCCGTTGCGCCGCCTCCTGCATCGCCGGACCCGACACGGCGCCTTCGGGCGCGTCCGGAAGGTCCTCGAAGAAATAGGTCACCGGAACGTCGAGCGCCTTCGACAGCTCGTAGAGGCGCCCCGCGCCGACGCGGTTGGCCCCCCGTTCATATTTCTGGACCTGCTGGAAGGTCAGGTTCAACGCTTCCGCCAGGCGTTCCTGGCTGTAGCCGAGCAACGTTCTGCGCTGCCGCACACGCTGCCCCACATGCACGTCAATCCAAGTCGGTTTGCCGCGCGTCTTACGCTGCTTGCGGCGCTTGGGCTGCTCGATCACTTAGCTCTCCTGACATAGCCGCGGCTTGCTCACGAACGTCTGCGCACAATGACTTACTGTGTGCAGATATAATGATTAAATTGCGGCGTTCCACAGTTTACAATTAGGCTCGCCCCAATTGGCTCATAGAAAGCTGTATTGGAGACGTCAAGACATTCCTCTCAAAAACAACTTTGGATGTCTACAACATAAAAGCGTGCATATTTTCTAGAAAATGGTCATCGCTGGTATGCAACCCTTGGCGTGGAATCGTCGCCGCCCGTGCGGCGGCGCGGCGCGGCGCGGCGGAAAATAGCGACCTTGCGTGGAAAATCTAACTGGCTGCGCCTGACGTAGAATGTCGCATGACTGACGCCGTGACGCCGTCGCGCCCAAGCCTTGTCTGGTTTCGGGACGATCTCCGGACGGGAGACAATCCCGCGCTCGCCGCCGCCATCGCCGCCAGCAGATGTACGGCGGCTGTATACATACTGGAGACGGCCCCGGAAACCCTAAGGAAACCGGGCGGCGCAGCGCTTTGGAAGCTGCATGGCGCGCTTGAAGCGCTCGCGATCGACCTCGCGGCGCTCAATGTCCCGCTGATCCTCATGCGGGGCGACGCCCGGCGCGTCGTTCCGGACTGCATGGCGGACGTCGGCGCGGACCGGGTGTTTTGGAACCGTCGCTATAGCCCGGCCGCCGTCGCCGTCGACAGCGCCGTGAAGTCGGATCTGCGCGACCGCGGTGCGGAGGTTCACAGCTTCAATGCGAGTCTTCTGATCGAACCCTTCGCCGCAAAAACGAAGGATGGCGGCTACTACAAGGTGTTTTCGCCCTTCTGCCGCGCCGCGCGCGCCATGGACTGCGACCTTGCGCCGCTACGCGCGCCCAAGCCGGCAGCGTCTTGGCCAAAGCCGCCAACCTTCGGCGAGACGCTTGAAGAGTGGGAACTTTTGCCGACAAAGCCGGACTGGGCCGGCGGACTGCGCGCGACCTGGGCACACGGCGAACGCGCGGCGAAGCAACGCCTCAGCGCCTTCCTGGACGACGGATTCGGCGGCTATCGCGACGGTCGGGACATACCCGATTCGGCGCATGTCTCGATGCTGTCGCCGCATCTGCGCTTCGGCGAGATCGGCCCGCGCCAGGTTCGGGCCGCGGCCGCGGCCGCGGCGGAACGCGCCGGCGGCGCCCGAGACAAGGATTTCGAGGCGTTCGAGCGCGAGCTCTACTGGCGGGATTTCTCCCACAATCTGCTGTTCCACGCCGACGATCTGGCGACAAAGAACTTCCAGGAGAAATTCGACGCTTTTCCCTGGCGGACCGACGCGAAGGCGTTGCAGGCATGGCGGCGGGGCCGGACCGGCTACCCGATCGTCGACGCCGGCATGCGCCAGCTCTGGGAGACCGGCTGGATGCACAATCGCGTCCGCATGGTCGTCGCCTCCTTCCTGACCAAGCATCTCGTCATCGACTGGCGCGAGGGCGAAGCCTGGTTCTGGGACACGCTTGTCGACGCCGACCATGCCAGCAACCCGGCGAACTGGCAGTGGGTCGCGGGCTCCGGCGCCGACGCCGCCCCCTATTTCCGCATCTTCAATCCGATGACCCAGGGCGAGAAGTTCGACCCCGACGGCGCCTATGTCCGCCGCTGGGTCCCGGAACTCAAGGACCTGCCGAAAAAATACGTCCACGCGCCCTGGACTGCGCCCGACGACATGCTGAAAAACGCGGGCATTCGGCTGGGCGAGACCTACCCGGAGCCGATTGTGGACCACAAGACGGCCCGCGAGCGCGCGCTGGCGGCGTTTGCGGAAACGAAGACAGACGACTGACGTCCCGAAACGGCAGCGATCAGTGGTTCATGCCCTGACCGCCGTCCAGGTAAATCGTTTCGCCGTTGAGGAAGGACAGGTTCTCCGCCGCGATCGCGCCGACCAGGGCCGCGACCTCCTCCGGCCGGCCGATCTCGCCCGAGGGAATGCGCCGGGTGATGAAGTCGCGGAAGCGCGGATTCGCCATGTGGCTCTGGTTGAGGTCGGTGCCGATGAAGCCCGGCGCGACGGTCACCACGCGCACGCCCGCCTTCGCCCATTCGACGGCGAGGCAGCGGCCGATGGCCGCGACGGCGGCCTTGGACGCGCAGTAGGCGGCGTGAAAGCGGACGCCGAGCTTGTCGTAGTAGCTGCCCATGTTGACGATCAGGCCGCGCGTCTCGGCGAGATAGGGATAGGCCTCCCGGCTCGCGACGAAGACGGCGGTCGAATTGACCCGCATCAGCGCCTCGAAGGCCTCTGTCGCGTAGTCCTGGCTGCGTCCTTCGTCATGCACGCCGGCATTGTTGACCATGACGTCGATGCGGCCGAACCTTTCGTGGACGGCTGCGAGCGCCCAACGGATCGAGGCGTCGTCGCCGACGTCGCAGACGAAGTCGGCGGACCGCTCCGCCTCATCCGCCGAGCGCGTCCGGTCCTCCGGGCCCTGGCCCTTCCGCGAAAGACATGCGACGCGAAAGCCGCGCCGCGCAAGGTCGGCGACGACGTGCGAGCCGATGCCGCGGCTCGCGCCGGTGACGACGGCGACCCGGCTCTCGTCCGCCATACTCAACGGTCCAGAATGACGGGCTGCCGCTTCGCAAGGAAGGCGGCGGCGCCCTCGGCCGCATCCTCCAGGCCGAACGAGAGGGCGTTCAGGTCAGCCTCGATCTTCAGGCCCTCGTCCAGGCTGACGTCGAGCGCCCGGCGCGTCGCCTCCCGCGCGAGCTTCAGCGTCGCAAGGCTGTAGCCGCTGAACGTGCGCGCAAACTCCAGCGCGCCGTCCATCAGGTCGCCGTCGACGATGCGGGCGATGAGGCCGATCGCCAGCGCCTCCTCCGCGTCGACAAAGCGGCCGGAGAGGATGAGCTCCATGGCGCGCGCCTTGCCGATATG
>DAINCG010000078.1:0-2846 GCA_036732525.1 Pseudomonadota bacterium
GAGGCGCGCCGCCTTGTCGTCGGGTCCAAGCTCAAGGCGGCGATCGGCGCCTGTCTCGACGGTCATGCCCACGATCTCGGCGGCGCCGTCGGTCCCATCGGCCGGCCGCGCGGCGTCGAACGCGCCGGCGACGGCGACAGCCGCAAGGCCGCCGCACGGAAAGATGGAATTGTGCAGGATGGCGACCCGTAAACCGGTCTCCGGATCGGTCTCGAGCGCGGCGCCCAGATCGTCCCGTCGTGCGACCGCCAGCGAATTTCCAAGCGCGATGGCGCCGCCGATATCCATCGCGATCAATCCCGCGTCGGCTTCGGGATCGACGCCGAGCGCCGCCTCGACAGCCTCTTCGACCGAGGTTCGGCGGAATTTGGCCGGCCGGCGCCATGTTCGGCAGACGGTGGCCCGTCACGATGCCGGTCTTCGCGTCCGCCGGCGTGAACTGGATCAGCGGTTCGGGCCGGTCCGGGCCCGAAGACATCAGTCCGGCCAGTCCGGCCGACGCGGCTTCGGGCGGCGGCTCCGCGCCGCCGAACAGAGCGAGCGCGCCGCCGCGCTGCACGTCGCGGCAGTACAAGGCTCCGTCTTGCTTGATCGCGACAAAGCTGACGAACCCGCCGATCGCGCCGCGTCCGACCTTCTCGACGGTCCGTAACGCCCGATAGGCGGCGAGGCCGGCCATCGGGCCGGCGACGGCGATGCCGATCGTCATTGCGCGACCAGATGCCCCGGCGCGACTTCGGCGAGCGCGCCCATCGGCAGACGCGCCGCGTCGAGCGTCGGCAGCACGCCCCGTTCGCGCGTCGGGTCCGGCACCGGAACCGCAGCCAAAAGCGCCTGGGTATAGAGATGGCCCGGGTCGTTCAGCACGGCCTGCCGCGGCCCGATCTCGACGATCCGGCCGCGCCGCATCACGGCGACCCGGTGCGCCACCTCCTCCACGACCGCCATGTCGTGACTGATGAAGAGATAGGCGAGCCCCAGACTCTGCTGCAGTTCCAGCATCAACTCCAAAACCTGGGCCTGCACCGAGACGTCGAGCGCCGAGGTGGGCTCGTCCGCGACGATGAGCTTCGGCCCGACGCCGAGCGCGCGGGCGATGCAGAGGCGCTGGCGCTGGCCGCCGGAGAATTCGTGCGGGAAGCGGCGCACATGGTCCCGCTCCAGGCCGACGCGCAGGAAGAGCTGCTCGACCCGGTCGTCGAGTTCGGACCCGGACGCCACCCGGTGGATGACCATCGGCTCCGCCACCAGTCGCCCGGCGCTCATGCGCGGGTTCAGCGAGGCGAACGGGTCCTGGAAGATCATCTGCATGCGCCGGCGCGCCTTGCGGAGGCCGGACTTTGAGAGTTTCCGCATGTCTGTCCCGTCGACGCGGATCTCGCCCGCGTCCACGTCCATCAGACGGAGCACCGCGCGGCCCGTGGTCGACTTGCCAGAACCGGATTCGCCGACGAGCGCCAGCGTCTCCCCTTCCCGGAGGTCGAAGCTGACGTCCTGCATCGCGACCGTGCCGGCGCCCGCCTTGCCGAACAGCCAGTTGCGCTCGCTGAACGTCTTCGAAAGCCCCGCCGCCTCGCCCAGCGGCCCGCCGATCGGCGCCGGCGCATCGACGACCCGGCGCGGCTCGGCGGCGGCGGCATAGGCGCCGAGTCGCGGCACGGCGTCGAGCAGCCGTCGAGTATAGTCCTTTTCCGGCGCGGCGAAGATGCGCTCGACCGGCCCCTCCTCGACCTTCTCGCCCCGGTTCATCACGACGACCCGGTCGGCCATCTCGGCGACCACGCCCATGTCGTGGGTGATCAGAATGATCGAGGTGTCGAACTTGCCCTTGAGGTCGCGCATCAGGCCGAGGATCTGCGCCTGGACCGTGACGTCGAGCGCCGTCGTCGGCTCATCGGCGATCAGGATGGCGGGGTCAGCCGACATCGCCATCGCGATCATGACGCGCTGGCGCATGCCGCCCGAAAGCTCGTGCGGGAACTGGCGCATGCGCCGGTCGACCCGGTCGAGGCCAACAAGCTCCAGCATCTCCTTGGCGCGGGCGTCGGCCTGGGCCTGCGTCATGCCCTCGTGCTCGATCAGCCCTTCGGTCAGTTGCACGCCGATGCGCAGGACCGGCGTCAGGGAGGTCATCGGCTCCTGGAAGATCATGGTGATGCGGTCGCCGCGCACCGAACGCTGTTCCGCCTCGGACAAGGACAGCAGGTCGCGGCCCTCGAACATGGCGCGGCCGCTCTCGATGGCGGCGCTCCGGGGCGGCAACAATCCCAGCAGCGCCATCGACGACACGCTCTTGCCCGACCCGCTTTCGCCGACGATCGCCAGCGTCTCGCCCCGGTTCAGGGCATAGGAGAGGTTCTTCACCGCGACATTGCGGCCGGCGCCGCGCCCGAAGGCGACGGTCAGGTCTTCGACCGCAAGCAGCGGCGTCTTGGGATCGTCCGTCATCGCTGCCTCTGTCGGGGATCGAGCGCCTCGCGGACGCCGTCGCCCAGAAGATTGAATCCGAGAACCGTGACGGCGATGGCGAGGCCCGGGAAGATCATCATCCAGGGCGCGCGGGAGATCAGGTCGCGGCTGGCGGAGAGCATGAAGCCCCATTCCGGCTCCGGCGGCTGCGCGCCGAGCCCCAGGAACGAGAGGCCGGCGGCGGCCAGCACCGCCGTCGAGACGCCGAGCGTGCCGACCACGATCAGCGTCGGCACCACGTTCGGCAGCAGGTGCAGGAAGATCAGCCGGAAGTGGCCGGCGCCGGCGGAGACGCCCGCCTCGAAAAAGGGCTTGCCCTTCTCGACCAACACGACCGAGTGGGTGACCCGGGCATAGAACGGGATCGAGGCGATGCC
>DAINCG010000078.1:2885-10781 GCA_036732525.1 Pseudomonadota bacterium
CGTTGGTCAGGCCGACCCCGAAGATGGCGAGACAGGCGAGCGCGATGACGATCTCCGTGAACGAGAACAGGACGTCGACCAGGCGCATCAGCACCCGCTCCGTCCAGCCGGAGGAATATCCGGCGACCAGGCCGAGCAGCAGGCCGGCGGTCAGCGAGATGCCGACGGCGATCACACCGATCTGCAAGGTGAGCTGCGCGCCATAAAGGATGCGCGAGAGCACGTCCCGACCAAAGTCGTCCGTGCCCATCCAGTGCGCCATGCTCGGCGGGTCGAGGCGCGGGCCGGCGGCCATGCGGAGCGGGTCGTAGGGGGCGATCCAGGGCGCCGCAACGGCGGCGAAGACCAGCAGCAGCACGATCAAGAGGCCGATCACGCCGCTCGGGCTCGCGAGCAGGGCGCGCCAGAAGTTCGGCTTCTTCCGGGGCGCGGCGGGGGCGGCCGCTTCGATCGGGCCGACGGCGACGTCTGCGGGCATCTAGGAGTACCTGATCCGCGGGTCGAGGAAGGCGTAGGCGACGTCGACGACGACGGAGGCGAGGGCCACGACCGTCGCGAAGAACAGGATGAAGCCTTGGATCAGCGGATAGTCGCGGGCGAACACCGCCTCGATCGCGAGCCGTCCGACGCCGTTCCAGGCGAAGACGTTCTCCACCACGATCGCCCCGCCCATCAGATAGGCGAACTGCAATCCCAGCATGGCGACGATGGGCACGAGCCCGGACCGGAGCGCGTGGCGATAGAGCACGACCGTCTTGGGCAGACCCTTGGCGCGGGCGGTCCGCACGAAGTCCTGGTCAAAGATATCGATCATGGCGGATCGCGTGAGACGCGCCAGGACGGCCGCATTGGCGAGGCCGAGCGTCAGCGCGGGCAGGATCAGGCTCTTCCAGTCGCCGCCGGCGACCGGCAGCAGCTCCAATGTCAGCGCGAACAGGAAGAGCAGCAGCAGGCCCAGCCAGAAATGGGGCATCGAGACGCCGACGATGGCGAGCACCATGGCGCCGACGTCGACCCAGGTCCCCCGCCGGTAGGCGGCGAGGAAGCCGAGGCTCATCCCGACGAACACCGCGATGGCAAGGCTGGCGAGCGTCAGGGCGAGCGTCGCCGGGAAGCGGGTCAGCAGGATGTCGATCACCGGCTGGTCGCCGACGATCGAACGGCCGAGGTCGCCCTGCAGGAGCCGCCCGACATAGAGGCCGTATTGGGTGATGATCGGCTGATCGAGCCCGAGGCGGACGCGGATCGCCTCCAGCTCCTCGGGCGTCGTCTGGAAGCTGCCATACATGATGCGGACGGGATCGCCCGGCACCACGTGGATCAGCAGCGTCACCGCGATCGTCGCGATCCAGATCGTGACCAGCGCCGCGAGCAGTCTCTGCGTCACGAAACGGACCATGGCCGCGCCCCCTTAGAGCGGTTGCGGCGGCCGGCGGAACGCGTCCGCCAGCCGCCCGTCCGTCAGCCCTCGAGCTTCACGTCGAGGAAGATCGGATGCAGGAACGGCCCGACCTTGAAGCCCTCGACCTCGGGCCGGACAGCGAACACCCACTCCCAGCCGGGCGTGTAGAGCCCGATGTGGACGGCGTTCTCCATCAGGTGCTTGATGACGTCCTGCACGGCCTTCAGACGCGCTTCCGGCTCGATCGTCGTGCGGGTCTTCTCCAGCATCGCGTCGAGCTCCGGCGTCTGATAGCCGGAATAGGCCCCCGGCGAATGCCAGAGCTGGTAGAGGATGTCGGGGTCGTACCAGGACCACGTCATCATATCGAAGGTGCCGGGCGTCGACGGATCGGTGATCTCGTTCTGCTCCTTCACCCGTGCGTTCATGGTGCCGATGTCCATGATCTCGATCTTCGCCTTCACGCCGACCTGGGCGAGTTGGGCCTGGAAGATCTCCGCCAGCTTGTGGCGGTTGCCGCCGGTCCAGACGAACATCGTCGTCTCGAGCGGCTTGGAGCGGCTGTAGCCCATCTCCTCCAGCAACGCCTTCGCCTTGTCCGGGTCGTAGGCGTAGCCGTACTGCTTGCAGAAATCCTGGTCGTTGCCGAAGACGCCACGGGCGATCGGGCACCATTCGCGCTGGCTGAGGCCGCCATAGATGATGTCGATCGCCACCTGCGGATCGGTCGCGTAGGCGATCGCCTGGCGCGCCCGGATGTCGTCGAAGGGCGGCCGGTTGATCGCGAATTCCCAGAAGACGTTCTGGCCGGTGTTGTCCGCGACGACGATGTCGAGCTCGCCGGCCTTCTTGATCGCCTCGATGTCGTCGAACGGCGGCTCGGCAATGTGCACTTCCCCGGTGCGGAGCGCCGCATAGCGCGTCTGCGGCTCCGGCACGGTGCGCACGATCAGGCGGTCGATGTGCGGCGGACCCTGGTTTTCGACGGGATCGCCAAGATTGCGGAAGTCCGGGTTCTTCTCCAGGACGACCTGATCGCCCTTCCGCCATTCGACCAGCTTGAACGGACCCGCGCCGATCGCGGTCGAGGACCCGAAGGTCTCGGCCGTGTTGCTGTCGCAGACCATGGAGGAGAAGCTGTCCGCCAGGAACGGCAGGAACGCGCCGAACTTGCTGGCGAGCGTGATCTTCACCGTCAGCGGATCGACAACCTCCGCCGAGGTCACGGGGCCCCAGCTCGTCTTGGTCAGGCTCGGGTTGTCGCCGAACGCCCGGTCGACGGTGAACTTGACGTCGTTCGCATCGAAGGGCGTGCCGTCATGGCACTTGACGCCCTCATGCAGGGTGAAGGTGTAGGCGAGGCCGTCGTCGCTGACCGTCCAGGACTTCGCGAGGTTCGGTCCCGGCTGGCCCTGCATGTCGAACGCGAGCAGCGTGTCGTAGATCTGGTCCCAGACCTGCATCGAGAGCGTGCTCGTCGCGCGGTGCGGGTCGAGCGAGTCGATGTCGCCGTAACGGGCCCAGACCAGTTCCTTGGCCGATACGGCCCCGGCGCCAAGCGCGATCGCGCCCGCCAGCGCCGAACGCATCAGGCCGCTTTTCCAACTCGCCATCTTTCCCCTCCGAAGTGGTCTCGCCGCCGTCGCCGCGTGGACGACGGTTCGGACAGGCTGACCCCTTTCGCCAAGCTTGGAAAGAACTTTTCATTTCCGATGTTTTTATTTTCAGAAACGATGAATTTTCATTGTGCACCGCACACAACCGAGTCGCTTCTGAATCGAATCAGGTCTCCAGATCGGCCTCGTCCGACCACTCCGCATGGATGCTTTCGATCTGACGCAGGCGGTCGAGCGCCGGTTCGCCCATGACGCTGGCGAGGCGGGCGCAGAGGTAGTTCAGGAGGCTGACGGTCGCGGTCAGCGAGCTGAACAGCGTCGGCCCTTCTGACCGGCCGCGCAGGATGACAGCCGCGCCGGTCTTGTCGCCGGCGCCGACGGCGTCTGTCACCAGAACGACCTTGGCGCCGGCCCGTGCGGCCGAGCCGACAACGTTGCGGAGCGCCTGCGTCCGCCGGCCGACCGCCAGCGCCAGGACGGTATCGGCGGCCGAGATCGAGGCGAACTCCTCCGGCACCGGAAAGCCGCCGATCGGGATCATCCGGATGTCCGGCCGGAGCTTGATCAGGAGCGCGCGGGCAAAATGAGCGAGCGGATAATCGTCGCCGAATCCGACCACCCAGAGCTTCTCCCCGTCGCGCAGCAGGCGGACGGCGTCGCTGATATCGTCGGCGCGGAGCAGTTCGAACGTGCGGACCAGGTGCTTCACCTCGGCGTCGAGATAGGGGCCGGGGCTCGGCGTCGCGGCGAGGCCGGCCGGCGCCGCTTCGGCTGGCGACGTCTCGAAGGTCGTGCGGGCGCGGACCTCCCGTTGCGCCGCCTTGTAGCCCGGATAGCCGAGACGACGGAACAGCCGCGCCGCCGTCGCCTTCGAAACGCCGGCGTTGCCGGCGAGTTCGCCCGCCGTGCAATGCCGGACAGCGGACAGATCCTCCAGCAACAGGTCGGCGAGCCGCCGTTCGCCGCGGGGCATGTCGTCATAGCAGGCGAGCAGGCGCTGGCCGATGTGGCTGTCGGAGCTCACGGGCTTCTCCCCTCGCGGGCGGGCGGCGCCCGATCGTGCGCATAGGCCGCGATGGCCGCCGTCAGCAGATTCGCCGCCTGCTCGATATCGGCCCAGTCGGTGTCCTCGTCGGGCGAATGACTGACGCCGCCGCGCGAGGGCGTGAAGATCAATCCGGCCGGAACATGGCGGCCGAACGTCTGGGCGTCGTGCCCGGCGCCGGAGGTCATCCGCATGTGCGGCAGTCCATGCGCCGCCGCCAGTGCGGCCAGCCGATCCGCCACGCTTGCGTCGAGCGGGTTCGGCGGCAGCCAGCTCTGCTCGGCGACGGCGAGAGTTAGACCATGGGTTTCGGCGGCGCTCGCCAGTTCGGCGCGGCATGCATCCGCGAGACGGCGCATGCCGGCCGGATCGATGTCCCGCCCGATGATCGAGAACCTGGCTTCGCCCGCGATGCTGTGCGGGAAGTTCGGCGAAAGCTCCGCCTTGCCGACGGTCAGGCGCGTCTCCGGCCCGCCGGCGCGGGCGGCGATGTCGTCGATGCGGACGCCGAACGCCGCGAGCCCGCGAAACGCGTCCCGCCGCATGTCCATCGGCGTCGTGCCGGAATGGTTTGCGGCGCCGGTCATCGTGACGGCCCAGTTGAAGACGCCGGAGACGCCCGTGACGATGCCGATCGGCAGCCCCGCCGCTTCGAGCCGCGGCCCCTGCTCGATGTGTAGTTCGAGAAAGAGCGCAATGTCCGCGCGCGCGACGCCCGCCGCGCTCGCGTCCAGGCCCTGCGCTCCGAGCGCGTCGGCGAGGCGTTCGCCCCGGTCGTCCGCCGCGCCCGCGATCCAGTCGGCCCCGGCCTCGCCGACGATGGCCTGGGACCCCAGCATGCCCCCGAAGCGCCCCTCCTCTTCGGCCGTTGCAATGACCTCGATCGGCCGACGCGGCGCGAGCCCGGCCTCCTTCAGCGTCCTGACGGCTTCGAGCGCGGCCACGGCGCCGAGCGCGCCGTCGAAGCGGCCGCCGGCCGGCACGGTGTCGAGATGCGAGCCGGCGACGACCGCGGCGCCCTCGCCCGCATCCCAACGGCCGACGACATTGCCGACGCCGTCCATGCGCGCGGCGAGGCCGGCCGCCGTCAGCCGGTCCATGAACCAGCGCCGTCCCGCCATGTCCGCGTCCGAATAGCTGACGCGGTTGACGCCGGGCGCGTCCTGGGCCGCGCCGAACCGATTGAGCGATTCGAGGTCCGCACGCAACCGGTCGAGGCGGATACGGAAGGCCACGGCGCATGCTCCTCGTTCTGCGAACCGCCCAAGCCTTGCCCAGGATGCCCTTCGCTTCAACTCGCGAGGTCAAGCTACCGTACGAAACCGCGCCGACAGGGATGCGCTGAATGACCGAACCGCTCTGTACAAGCAAGACGGCGCGACCTTAAGTTAGGGCCGCATGCGCTTGGGGGCGGCGTTGATCCGCGGCTGTTTCGGGACGGCCGTCGGCGAAGACGGGCGAATGGATCAGGATCCCGCTCGGGCCGGCGACATGCAGCGCCGACCGAGGCAAGAAGGCGCAGACCATGGCAGATTTCGTCGTTACTTCAGCCCTCGATGTCGGGACGGACAGCACCGTCACCGGCGACGTCGCCGCGGAACAGGCCGATGGCGACGGTCTGTCGCTCCGTGAAGCCGTGCTGCTCGCCAATCAGACGGCCGCCGCGGACGTCATCACCTTCAGTGATTCGATTTTCCTAGGCAGCACGATCGAACTGGAGAGCGGCGCGCTGACGCTGACCCAGGACGTCACGATCGACGGCGACCGTGACGGCGACGGCAAGGCGGACACGGCGATTTCCGGGCTCGGTCAGTCGCGCATCTTCGAGATACCGGCGAACCGTATCGACGTGGCGCTGCAGTCGCTCGTCCTGACGAATGGCAACGCCGACCGTGGCGGCGCGATCGCGGTCTATGAAGCGCGCAACCTCCGCATCTCCGACGTCAGCATCGTCAACAACTACGCCAGCGTCGCCGGCGGCGGCATCTACGCCCACTATTCCGTCGTCGAAGTCGTAAACTCCCTGATCGCGCACAACGCGTCCGGCGGCGGCGGCGGCGGCGTCAGGGTCAACGAATATGGCGCGTTCATCGCATCGAACACGACCTTCTACGATAACGTCGCGAACGCCGACGGCGGCGGCCTCGGCATCGGTGACGGGACCTATGTCCAGCTCAACAACGCGACCGTCGTCGGCAATCGGGCGGACGCCGACGGCCCGAACGACGATATCGGCGGCGGGATCAGCGTCAACGGCGCGCCGGTCTTGCTCAACAATTCCGTCATCGCCGGCAATCTGTCCGGCGGCGTGGCCAACGAGCTCTCCAGAGGCATCGGCCAGGGCACGAACAACTTCTTCGGCACGACCTTCGGCAGCGACTTCGCCCAGCAGCCGGGCGACGGCGACCCGATGCTCGGGCCGCTTGCGGACAATGGCGGGACGACGAACACCTTCAACGCGCTCGCCGGCAGCCCGCTGATCGACGCCGGAGACAATGCCGCCGTACCGAGCGGCGTTACGACCGACGCCAACGGCGCCGTGCGCATCCAGGGCGCCGCCGTGGATATCGGCGCGACCGAAGCCTCGGCGCCGATCGTCGTCACGACCGCCGCCGACATCGTCGACGCCACGGACGGCGAAACGTCACTGCGTGAAGCGTTTGCGCTCGCCAACGCCCATCCGAACCTCAGCACGATCGCCTTCGACCCGGCGCTCGCCGGCCAGACGCTCGTCCTGACCCAAGGCGAAATCCGGGGAACGGAAGACTTCATCCTCGACGGCGACGTCGACGGCGACGACAGGGCGGACGTCACGATCAGCGGCGGCGGCGCGTCGCGCATCCTTTTGCTGACCGGAGCCCTGACCCGGGCCGCCCTGATCTCGACGCACTTCACGGACGGCTTCGGCGCGAATGGCGGCGCCGTCGCGGCCGACGACATTCACGAAATCTGGATCGCGGACACGAGCTTCACGCAAAACGCAGCGAGCGGCGCGGGCGGCGGCGTCTACCTCTATCGGACCGACGCCGATATCGCGAACTCCCTGTTCGCGGACAATGTGTCTCATGGCGCGGGCGGCGGCCTCTCGTTTCGCGGCGACAACGATCAGGCGTTTCCGCTGACCATCACGAATTCGACCTTCTACGAGAACAGCGCGCGCGGCGCCGGCGGCGGCGTCAATCTGTCCGCCAGCGTCGACGTGACGGTCAACAATTCCACGATCGTCGCCAACCTGGCGGACTCGGACGACGACGCTTCGGGCAATCAGGGCGGCGGGATCGGCGGCAATGTCGGCGGAACGGTCCTGAACAATACGATCGTCGCAGGGAACTACTCCGGCTCGACGCCGAATGACGGCTTCGGGGCGCGGGCGGCCAGTTTCATCGGCACGAGCGACGGCGACCCGGAATTGGGGCCGCTTCGCGACAACGGCGGCACGACGATGACGCTGAACGCCGCGCCCGGCTGCCCGGTGATCGACGCCGGCAACAACTCGCGCATCCCGGCGGGCCTGACGGAGGACGCCAACGGCAACGCCCGCATCCTGAATGGCCGGGTCGACATCGGCGCGACGGAGAGCTCGCCGGACGCGCTCAGCCTGACCGTCACGACGGCCGCCGACATCGTCGACGCCATGGATGGCGAGACGTCGCTCCGCGAAGCCGTGACGTTCGCGAACGCCAGCGCCGACGCGAGCGTCGTCACATTTGCTCCGGGCCTGGCCGGCCAGACGCTGGTCCTGACCGAGGGGCCGCTCACGCTGACCGAGGACGCCACCGTCGACGGCGACATCGACGGCGACGACAAGGCGGACATCACGATCAGCGGCGGCG
>DAINCG010000078.1:10791-13927 GCA_036732525.1 Pseudomonadota bacterium
CCAGCCGCCTCTTCATCGTAGAGGGCGCCGAAACCGACGCCGTATTCGCCTCGCTGACGCTCACAGAGGCGGCTGGCACAAGCTTCCCGATCTCGGTCGGCAACAACACACTGGATGGCGGGGCGGTCCTGGCGCTTGACGCCGGGTCGCTCGCGTTCTCTGACGTCAGCGTCATCGAGAACGGCGGCCGCATGGCAGTATACGCTCGTACCACCACAATCAGGATGACGGACACGCTGCTCGCGGGGAACTTCGGCGGGCTGACTTTGACCGGCGCTTCGGGCGCGACATCGCTTCTGAACAATGTGACGATTTACGACCATGACATCAGCGGCATCTCGATTGGCGCCGCATCACTGGTGATCCGAAATTCCAGCATTGTCGGCAACCGCTACTACGGCATCAACAACAGTACGGACGCCATTCCGCAGATCATCTTGCAGAACACCGTCGTCGCGGGCAATTCCGTTCCGAACGACCTGGGCGGCCCAGACCTGCCGCGAGAATTCCGCTATGCGGTCACCGTCGCCGACCATAGCTTCATCGGCGGAATCGGTGAGGCGCGCACGACAATCAATTCGATCGTTCGAGGCGGCGATCCGATGCTCGGCGCCCTGGCGGACCATGGCGGGACGACGATGACGTTGAACCCGCTGGACGGCAGCCCGCTGATCGACCGGGGTTCGATGGCGCTGCTGCCGCCCTATCTCACCGAAGACGCGAACGGCAATCCGCGCGTTCAGAACGGCGAGGTTGATATCGGCGCGGTCGAGGCTATCACCGGCGTTCCGACCGTCGATCTGGACGGGCCGGGCGGCGACAACGACTTCGAACTGACGCTCTCGAACGCGCACCCGGCGCCGGTCCTGATCGCGGATACGGACGCAACCATCGAAGACGTCGACGACGTCGTGCTCGACGCGCTGACGATCGTGATCGCCGACCATGTTGCGGGCGACGTTCTGGCGGCGAGCCCATCGGGCGGCATTGCCGCGGCCGACATCGACTATGACGGCGCCGGCCGCTTGACGATCGATCCTTCCGGCTCCCGGCCGATTGAAGACTTCGAGGCGGTGCTGCGCTCCGTGACGTTCACGCCATCGGCGACGCAGCCGGGGAGCGGCCGGACGATCCTTGTAAGCGCCCAAGACAATGACGGTCTCTCGAATGTCGCCGTCTCGACGATTGCGATCGCCGCCGACCTGACGATCACGGGCACGCCCGGCGACGACGTGCTGACGGGCGGACAGGGCGCCGACAGGCTCGATGGCCTCGCCGGGAACGATCTCCTGACCGGCGGCCCCGGCGGCGACATGCTGATCGGCGGCGCGGGCGCGGACACGATCGCCTACGCAGACGATACGAGCGGCATCGATATCCGCCTTTTCGCGGGCTCGGCCGCCGGCGGCGAAGCGGCGGGCGACGTCTATTCGGGCGTCGAGAACGTCACCGGCGGATCGGCCGCCGACTACATCGCCGGCGACGCGTTCGCCAACGTGCTCAAGGGCAATTCGGGCGACGACATCCTGCGCGGCGGTTCGGGCGACGATTTTCTCGAGGGCGGCCCCGGCGCCGACGTGCTGCGCGGTCAGGCGGGCGTCGACACCCTCTCCTATGCCGGCGACACGGCCGGCGTCGATATCCGCATCTTCTCCGAGACGGCGTCGGGCGGCCATGCAGCCGGCGACGTCTTCAGCGAGATCGAGAACGTCGTCGGCGGGTCGGGGAACGACTATCTCGCGGGCAATTCCGGCGCGAACGTCCTGCGGGGCGGCGCCGGCGATGACCTGATCCGCGCCGGCAGCGCCGACGACGTTCTGGAGGGCGGCGCCGGGGCCGACGAATTGCACGGCCAGGCCGGCGTCGATACCGCCTCATATGCCTCCGACACGACAGGCGTATCGGTCCGCCTGTTCAACGGCGCCGCCACGGGCGGCCATGCTGCGGGCGACGTGCTGATCGACATCGAGAATCTGACCGGCGGCCAGGGCGGCGACCTTCTGGTCGGCGACGCCGGGGTCAATCGGCTGTCCGGCGCGAACGGCAACGACCAGCTTCGGGGCGGTTCCAGCAACGACGTCCTGATCGGCGGTTTCGGCGGCGACCTGCTGTTCGGCCAGAACGGCGACGACGTGATTGACGGCGGCGCGGGCGACGACTTCCTCGAAGGCGGACCGGGCGCCGACATGCTGTTCGGCGGGGCCGGCGTCGACACGCTCGGCTACGGGAACGAGACGCAGGCGATCCAGATCCGGCTCTACAACCACACCGCCGCCGGCGCGGCCGCCGGCGACAGTTTCTCCGGCATCGAGAACGTGTTCGGCGGGGCGGGCGCGGACTACATCGCCGGCGATTCGGCGGCGAACAAGCTGCGCGGCGGCGCGGGCGCGGACCAGCTTCGCGGCGGCTCCGGCGACGACGTCCTGGAGGGCGGAACCGGCGGCGACGCCCTCGTCGGCGGCGACGGCGTCGATACGATCGTCTACGCGGCCGACACGGCTGGCGTGGATGTCCGCCTGTTCGCCGGCGCGGCGAGCGGCGGCGAGGCGACGAACGACAGCTTCTCCGGCATCGAGAACGTCACCGGCGGCGCCGGCGCCGACTATCTGGCGGGGAATTCGGCCGCCAACGTGCTGATCGGCGGCGCGGGCGACGACCAGCTTCGCGGCGGGTCGGGCGACGATTTGCTGGAGGGCGGCGCCGGCGCGGATACGATCCTGGGCCAGGCGGGCGCCGACACGCTCTCCTATGCCTCCGACGCCGCCGGCGTCTCGATTTCGCTGCACGCGGGAACGGCGTCGGGCGGCAAGGCGGCCGGCGACGTCTTCTTCGACATCGAGCATCTGATCGGCGGTTCGGGCGGCGATTTCCTCTCCGGCAACGCGCTCGCCAACATGTTCGCGGGCGGCGGGGGCGCCGACCAACTGCGCGGCGGCTCCGGCGACGATGTGCTCCTGGGCGGCGCCGGCGACGACATCCTCGTCGGCCAGCAGGGCGTCGACCGGCTGGAAGGCCAGGACGGCGACGACACGCTTGAAGGCGGTCTCGACGGCGACATGCTGATCGGCGGCGCCGGTCTCGATACGCTGAACTACAGCGGCTCGATCGCCGTCGCTGTCCGGCTCTATAACGGGAC
>DAINCG010000079.1:0-3176 GCA_036732525.1 Pseudomonadota bacterium
CCAGTTGGGATGCCGCTGGAACACGCTGAGGTGGCCGGCGGTCTTGGCGATCTCCGGGATTGCCTGGATCGCGGTCGCGCCCGTGCCGATGATGCCGACGCGCTTGCCCTCGAAGCTGACCGGCTCGTGCGGCCAGCGGGCGGTGTGGAAGCTTTGGCCCTGGAAGTCCTCCAGGCCCGGAATGTTCGGCAGCGTCGGCGCCGACAGCACGCCGAGGCCGGTGATCAGCAGCGTCGCGCGGGCCTGGCCGCCGTCCTCGAACGTCACCGTCCACTGGTTCGCCGCGTCGTCGAATTCTGCGGCGACGACCTTGGCGTTGAAGGTCATGTCGCGCCGGAAGTCGTACTTGTCGGCGACGTGGTTCAGGTACTCCAAGGTGTCGGGCTGGGGGGAGAAATGCTCCTTCCATTCCCATTCCTGCAGCAGCTCCTCGTCGAAGAAGTAGCCGTAGGTCCAGCTTTCGGAATCGAAGCGCGCGCCCGGGTAGCGGCACCAGTACCAGGTGCCGCCGACGTCGGACCCGGCCTCGAAGACGTGGAAGTTCACGCCGAGTTCGCGCAGGCGGTAGGTCAGGTACATGCCGGAAATGCCGCCGCCGACGACGATCGCCTCATAGGTCGGGATGTCGCTTTGGGGCGCGGGCCGGGCGGCGGTGGACGCGGGTGAATGTGACGCCATGGCGGTCGTTCGGGCTTTCCTTGCGAGGGCAACGCGCAAAGTGTGACCGGCGCCGCCGCTTTCCGTCAACGCGACGCAAGCGCCCGCGGACCGGCGTCCGCATATCCGGTCAGGACAGAATTCTCGAGGCGGAGGACAGATCAGTGTTGGTTCGGACCATGCTTGCGAGCGTCGCGGCGCTGGCTTTGACGATGGCGACCCCGGCGATGGCGGGCGGCTGGGGCGCGGGCGCGCCGAACGTGGCCCAGCAGGTCGTCTACAAGGAGTTCCCGGATCCCCGTACCGGCATGGTCCAGACGCGCATGCCGCTGCCGGCCGACTGGCAGGTCGTGCCCGATGCCGAAGGCCAAAACACGGTGCAGAGCAGGAGCGGCGTCGCGATCTCGGCGCCCTATGTCGCGACGTACCACTACACGCCCGACCCGCAGATGCAGGGCTACCTGCAGCAGGCCGGCCATGCCGTGGCCCCCCCGATGGCGCTCGGCGCGTTCTTCGAGGCGCAGTTCCTGCCGCATGTCGCGCAGCAGGGCTACCGGCTGACGCGAGCCTATGCGCTGCCCGGCGTCCGCGCCCGGCAGGAGGCGCTGGCGCGGCAGCGGGCGAGCACGGGCGGCCAGCGGTCGGTCGACGCGATGGGCTCCGAATGGGTCGGCCCGAACGGCGAGCGGTCGTTCGCCGTGCTGGTGCTGCAGGCGACGGCCAAGCCCAACTACGTCGTCTGGCAGGTCTCCATCACCGAACTCGAGGCGCCGCCCGCCGGCTTCGACGCTGCGCGCGACGCCTATGTCCGGGGCCTGGAGAACATCGAGGCGAACCCCGCCTTCATCGCCTACATGAACCAGCAGCTCATGCAGAACGCGCAGGCGAACGACGCCTATGCCGCGAGCCAGATGGCGCAGAGCCAGCGCCTGCACCAGCAGCGCATGAACGACATCGCCGCAGCCGGCGCCGCGGCCCGCGCCAATGGCCAGACCTATCGCCAGATCCTCGACCAGAGCCATCAGGGCTACATGGATCGGAGCCGCATGTCGGACGCGGGTCAGGCCTATGCGGTCGACGGCATCCGCGAGGAGACCGTGATCGCCGGCGCGAATGGCGGTCAGGCCTATGTGGCGCCGGCCGGGGCGGGCAACTACTGGGTCAATCGGAATGGCGAATACATCGCGACCGAGGACGCCAATTTCGACCCGCGCGTCCGGCAGGACCTCAACCAGCAGGGTTGGGAGCGCTACGCCCCGACCGGACGATGATTCGAGGGCCGCTGACCGATCAGGCGGCGGTCCAGCCGCCGTCGGCGAGCAGGGTGTGGCCGGTCACGAAGCTCGCCTCGTCGGAGAGGAGATAGAGGATCGGGCTCGCGACCTCTTCCGCCTCGCCAAACCGGCCCATGGCGTGGCGCGCGCGGGACTTGGCGGCCGCCGCCTCCGGGTCCGGCGCGCGGCTCATGCTGCGGCGGAGGAGGGGCGTGTCGATCGCGCCGGGCGCCACCGCGTTGACGCGCACGCCCCGCTCCGCCAGTTCCAGCGCGGCCGTCTTCGCGAGCGAGACGATGGCGCCCTTCGAGGCGATGTAGGGCGCGCTCTTCGCCCCGCCGCCGAAGGCGAGCTGGGAGGCGATCAGCACGACGGACCCGCCGCCGGCCGCCTTGAAGGCGGGCAACGCCGCGGTCAGCCAGACCCAGCTTCCCCGCACGTTGACCCGGAAGATGTCGTCCCAGGCGGCCACGTCCACCTCGTCGATAGCGAGGCCGCTCGCTGAGAAGCCGGCGGCCGTCACCAGCCCCTTGACCGGCCGGCCGAGGCCTTCGGCGAGCTTCAGCCCTTCCGCCGCCGCTTCGGGCTCGGCGATGTCGGCGACGAGCGTGGCGACCGGACCCGTCGCCGCCGCCTCCAGCGCCTTCAGGCCGTCCGCGTCCCGATCGACCGCGACGATGGCGGCGCCCTCGTCGAGCGCGCGGCGGACGGTCGCGAGGCCGATGCCGGAAGCGGCGCCGGTGACGATGATGGTGCGATCCTGAAAGCGCATTGGCTGGATATCCTAGACGGGGAGAACGGCCTGATCGTCGCCCGCCATGGCCTCCGCGATCAAGGCTTCCGCGGCCTCCGCCTCCGCCTCTGCGAGCAAGGCCTCGTCGACGTCGCCGTAGACATACTCCTTGCCCACCTCCAGCAGCACCGGGACTGCGAGCGGCGAGACCCGGTCGAGCCGGCGGACGGTGATGCGGTCCCTGGCCCGCGCCAGCATCTCGCCGAGCCGGCGGATGTCCGTCAGCCCCCGGCCGGCGTCGCGCCGGGTCGCGCGCAGCAGGATGTGATCCGGCTCGTAGCGGCGCAGAACGTCGTAGATCAGGTCGGAATTGACCGTGACCTGGCGGCCGGTCTTCTGCTGGCCGGGATGATGCCGCTCGATCAGGCCGGCGATCACGGCGACCTGCCGGAAGGTGCGTTTCAGGAGGGAGGATTCGGCCATCCACTCCTCCAGGTCGTCGCCCAGCATGT
>DAINCG010000079.1:3197-4806 GCA_036732525.1 Pseudomonadota bacterium
GAAGAGGGCGGGGATGTTGCGCGCCTCGTCGACGCTCCAGACCGCGATGACGTAGTCCGTCGCGCAGAAGCCGAGCGGGCGGTAGCCCATCCGTTCCATCCGCCGGGTCAGCAGCATGCCGAGCGTCTGGTGGGCGTTCCGGCCCTCGAAGCAGTAGGCGACGAGATAGTAGCGGCTGCCGCGCGGGAAGGTCTCGACCAGGAGCCCCTCCGGCTTCGGCAGTTCGGAGCGCCAGCGCTGCACGCGCAACCACTCCAGCACGTCCGGCGGAAAGTCCCGCCATCGCTTTGGGTCGGACAGGATTTCGCGCACCCGGCGGGCGAGCCGGGTCGTCAGCGGCAGTCGGCCGCCCGCATAGGCCGGCACCTTGGGCGGCCCGCCGCCGCCGTTCTTCGCGACCAGCGTCGTCTCGCGGACGGTGACGAACTCCAAGAGACGGCCCGCGAACATGAAGGTGTCGCCAGGCTCCAGCCCGTTCGCGAAATACTCCTCGACCTCGCCGATATAGCGGCCGCCGGCGCGCACCTTCAGCAAGGGGGCCTCGACAATGACGCCGACGTTCATGCGCCATTGCCGCGCGATGCGCGCATGGGCGACGCGCCAGAGGCCGTCCTCGGTCCGGACAAGCCGGCGATACTGCTCATAGGCGCGGAGCGCGTAGCCGCCGGTCGCGGCGAAATTCAGGACCGCGTCGAAGTCGGGCCGCGAGAGATCGGCGTAGGGCGCCGCCGACGTCACTTCCGCGTAGAGGTCGTCGGCGTCGAACGGCCCGGAGCAGGCGACGCCGACGACATGCTGCGCCAGCACGTCGAGCCCGCCATTCGCCGCCCCGTCGCCGTCGAGCTCGCCTGCGTCCGCCGCCTCGATCGCCGCCCGGCATTCCAGGAGTTCGAACCGATTTGCCGGTGTGAGCAGCGCCCGGCTCGGCGCGTCGAGGCGATGGTTGGCGCGGCCGATCCGTTGCAGCAGCCGGGCGGCGCCCTTGGGCGCGCCGACCTGCACCACCAGATCGACGTCGCCCCAGTCGATGCCGAGATCGAGGGAGGAGGTGGCGACGACCGCGCGCAGCTTGCCGGCCGCCATCGCCGCCTCGACCTTCCGCCGCTGGGCGACGTCGAGGCTGCCGTGGTGCAGCGCGATCGCGAGATTGTCGTCATTGAGCCGCCAGAGCGCCTGGAAGCAAAGCTCCGCCTGGGCGCGGGTGTTGACGAAGACGATGGCGGACTTCGCGGTGCGCAGCGCTGCATAGACCTCCGGCATCGCGTGCAGCGCCATGTGGCCGGACCAGGGCGCGCGGGCTTCGGTGTGGACGACGCCGATGTCGTGCGCGGCGCCCGTCTCGCCGACGACAAGATCGACGTCGTCGGCGCGGCCGGCCGTCTTGGAGAGCCAACGCACCAGGGCCGGCGGGTCGGCGACGGTCGCGGAGAGGCCGACGCGGCGATGGTTCGGCGCCAGCGTCGCAAGGCGGGCGAGGCCCAGGGCCAGCATCTCGCCGCGCTTGTTGTCGGCGAGCGCGTGCAGCTCGTCGACGACGACGGCCTGCAATGTCCGGAACATGCGCGGCGCGTCGGCATAGGACAGCAGCAGCGCCAGCGACTCCGGCGTC
>DAINCG010000079.1:4868-8783 GCA_036732525.1 Pseudomonadota bacterium
GCAGGCCCATCTCCGTCGCCGGCATTTCGAGGTTACGGGCAACGTCGACTGACAGCGCCTTCAGCGGCGAAATGTAGAGGGTGTGCAGCCCGTCGGGCGGCGGCTCGGCGGGATCCGCGCCGGCGAGGTCGATCAGACTCGGCAGGAAGCCCGCCAGCGTCTTGTCGCCGCCGGTCGGCGCGGTCAGCAGGACCGACCGCCCCGCCGCCGCCCGCTCGATCAACGCTGTCTGATGCGCCCGCGCCCGCCAGCCCCGGCTCTTGAACCAGGCCTGGAAGGCGGGCGGCAGCAACGGCGTTTCGGACTTGTTCATCCGAAGCAATATAGGCGCTTCGCGGCGACGGAAACCTGGAAACGAAGAACGAATATTCGTATATTGCAGATTATACGGATTTTCCGGAATTCGCAGGAGGCATTCGCATGGTCGAGATCACGTCCTCGGAATTTCAGAAGAACTTCGGCCGGTATCAGGACGCCGCGCTGACCGAACCCGTGACGTTGACGCGGAACGGCCGGGCACGGTTGGTATTGCTCTCGGTAGAGGAGTTTCGACGACTGAGCGCGCTCGACCGCGCAGCCTTCCGGATCGAAGACATGCCGGACGACATGGTCGCAGCGCTTCGGACGGCGCGCGTCGATCCGCGCCATCGCGATCTTGACGCGGAACTCGACGACTGAGCGGCGGCATTCCGAGCCCGGCGCCCGGGCAGGTCATCCGATATCGGTACCTGTGGGCCCGAGAAGCCGCGGCTGGGCGTGCAGAAGCCGCCAAGAGCCAGCCATGCGCGGTCGTACTGACGGTTATCAGCGACGATGGGCTGACACGGGTCGCGGTCCTGCCGATCACGCATACGCCGCCGTCGCCTGCCGAGCCGGCTGTCGAATTGCCGCCTGCCACGAAAGCGCGCCTGGGCTTGGATGCAGGGCGTTCGTGGGTGATCGTCTCGGAAGCCAATGCATTTGTCTGGCCGGGCTTCGACCTGGAGCCCGTCTCGACCGAAGATGGCGGTTTCCTCTACGGCATGCTGCCGCCGCGCCTCTTCGAGCGCATCCGGCAAGCCGCGCTGGACGCGATATCGAGCGGGCGGGCGCGAAATGTGCGACGTTAGCTCAGGCGCCGTTGCCAAATCCTCGAATAGACTGCACTAGGCCGTCATGACCGAAGCCATCCGCGCCGCGCTCTTCATCGATTTCGACAATGTCTATTTGTCGCTCGACCGGTTCGATCGGCGGGCGGCGAAGGCGTTTGCCGAGCGGCCGGCGATGTGGCTCGACTGGCTGGAGGCCGGGCGGCACGACGTCGCCGAGGATGGGACGACGACGCAGAGGCGGGTGCTGATCCGGAACTGCTATCTCAATCCGGCGGCGTTCGGCGCCCAGCGCGCCTTCTTCACCCGCGCGGCCTTCTCCGTCGTCGACTGTCCGGCGCTCACCGCGCGCGGCAAGAACAGCGCCGACATCCTGATGGTCATGGACATGCTGGACGCGATCCAGCACCCGACCCGCTTCGACGAGTTCATCGTCCTGTCCTCCGACGCCGACTTCACGCCGGTCTTGCTGCGCCTGCGCGCGCACGACCGGCGGACGGCCGTCCTGACCGGCGCCGTGACTGCGGCCGCCTTCCGGGAGGCGTGCGACGTTTCCATCGACCTCGAGACCTTCGCCGTCGAGGCGCTCGGCCTCGACCCGGAAGAGCGACGGTTGCCGCGCAGCAACGAAGGCCAGGCGGCGCAGGCCGACTTCGCGGGCGCGCGCGCCCGCGCGGCGTCCTTGTTGCTCGAAGAAGTCCGCCGCATCGGCCCGATCCCCGCGCAGGAGGTCTACCGCGTATTCACCCGGATGGACGCGTTTCAGGACAGTTCCTGGTTCGGCATGGGCTCGCTCAAGACGCTGCTGGAAGACCTCGTTCGGCTCGAGACCGACCTGATGCTGGAACTGGACGGCAGCCTGCCGGCGGCCGTCCGCCTACGCGGCCCCGGCGACCCGACGCCCGCGCCGCCGCCGAAGAAACCGTCCGCACCTGCGGCGCCGGCGGCGGTTGCGCCGGCCGCGCCCGCTTCTCGGCCCGACTCCGGGCTCGCCCGCTTCGTCGACAACGCTTATGTCCTCGTCGGCGCGCCGAAGCTGTCGACGGAGACCGATGACCGCCTGTTTCAAGCGCTGGCGGAGGCGTCCGCGCGGGACCGGGCCTCGCCGGACCAATTGCTGGCGGCCGCGGCGGCGCGGCCGCCGAAAGGCCCGGGCGTCAGCCGGCGCGATGCGTCCTTCGTGATCGACAGCCTGGCGGAAGCCGGCGCGCTCGATCGACCGACGACGGCCGCCGCGCTCGCCCGAGGGTTCCGGGACGCGCTGCAGGCGGCGCTCGCCAATGCCGGCCATACGCTCGACGACGAAGACCGCGCCAAGCTCGACGCCTGGCTGCTGCGGGAGGAAGACGCCGCATGACCGAGACGCATGCCGAACTCGACGCCACCGGCCTCAAATGTCCGATGCCCGTTCTGCGCGCGCGCCGCGCCATGAAGCCGCTCAAAGCCGGCGAGGTGCTGCTGCTGCGCGCCGACGACCCGGCGTCGGCCAAGGACGTGCCGGCGTTCTGCGAGATGTCCGGCTTCGAACTGGTCGAGACGCGGGAAGCGGGCGACGTGCTGGAATTCCTGATCCGGAAGTCCGAATAGCGCGCGTCAGTTCCGGATCCTGACCGGCATGTGCTTGATGCCGCGGATGAAGTTGTTGCGGATGCGGGTCGGCGGCTCCAGGACCTCGATGTCGAGGTCGCGCTTCAGGATCTCCTCCCAGAGGATGGAGAGCTGGAGGTCGGCCAGACGGTCGCCGACGCAGCGGTGGATGCCGGCGCCGTAGCTCAAGTGCTGGCGGGGCTTCGCCCGGTCGACGATGAAGTCGTCGGGCCGGTCGATGACCTCCTCGTCGCGGTTGCCGGAGATGTACCACATGATCACCTTGTCGCCGGCCCGGATGCGCCGTCCGGCAAGCTCCGCGTCCGCCGTCGCGGTGCGGCGCATGTGGATGATTGGCGACTGGTAGCGGATCGTCTCCGGCACCAGCTTCGCGACGAGGCTCGGGTCGTTCCTCAGCTTCGCCCATTCGGCCGGGTTCTGGCTGAGCTGCCAGAGGCCGCCGCTCATCGAGTTCCGCGTCGTGTCGTTGCCGCCGACGATCAGGAGCGTCAGGTTGCCCATGAACTTGGTGAGCGGCATGTCCTGGGTCGCGGGCGAATGCGCCATCATCGAGATCAGGTCGGACTTCGGCTCCGACGCCGCGCGCTCGTCCCAGAGGACCTTGAAATAGGCCGCCATCTCCTTGAATTTCTCGAACTTCTCGTACTCGCTGCGGACCATGGCGTCGGGCGCGTCGAAATCCGTGAAGGTGGAAAGGTCGGACCAGTAGGTCAGCTTGCGCCGCTCCTCCCACGGGAAGTCGAACAGGGTCGCGAGCATCATGGTCGTCAGCTCGATCGAGACCCGGTCGACCCAGTCGAACGCCTCGCCGCGCGGCAGGCCGTCCAGCACGAACTCGGTGCGCTGGCGGATGGTGTCGGTCATGTTCTTGAGGTTGGCGGGGGCGACGATGGGCGCCACCGTCCGGCGCTCGGCCGTGTGCTGCGGCGGGTCCATGCGGATGAAGCTTTCCCGCTTCACCTCGACCGGAATGTCGCGGATGGTGATGCCGCCGACCTCTGAGGAATAGGTCTTGTGGTCGAGCTCGACCGTCATGATGTCCTTGTACCTGGTGACGGACCAGTAGGGGCCGTCCGGGCTCTCCGGCACATATTGCACCGGATCCTCGGCGCGCAGCTTTGCGAACGGCGCCTGCCAGACATCGTCGCGGTAGAGGTCTGGATCGCTGACGTCGATCGGCTGAATGCCGGCGTGTTCGAGAATCGCGCTCATCCTGGCT
>DAINCG010000079.1:8793-13913 GCA_036732525.1 Pseudomonadota bacterium
CGAGCCTAGCCTAGTCGACGCAGCGCATCCACTGGTAGCCGGACGCGCGTCCGGCCGTGTCGACGGCGTGCCGGCGCTGCTTTTGCAGCGGCGCGGGCGCGGGCGCCGTGAAGGATGCGCAGAAGCCGCAAATCACGCGGAAGGCCTGGCGCAGCCGGCTCATGCGCTTTCGGCCCCTTCGGCGGCGGTGGGGTTCCACGGGCCTTTGTTCATGCGGCGCACGCGGACCGACTGGAAGAGGCCGGCCTTCACGAAGGGCTCGGCCGCGACGAACGCCTCCGCCGCCTTGCGGTCGGGCAGATTCAGGATCCAGACGCTGCCGTCCTTCTCCCCGTCGGCGCCATAGGTCACGCCGCCCAGCACGACGATGTCGGCATGGTCGGCAAGGTAGTCGAGATGGGTCTGGCGGATGGCGGCGCGCGCGCCGGCCATGCCCGGCTTGTCGACGGTCAGGACGGCGAACAGCGGCATGCGGCGGCCCGCAGGCGCGCTACTTGTGCCGGAAGGTGATCCGACCCTTGGTCAGATCGTACGGCGTCATCTCGACGGAGACCTTGTCTCCCGGCATGACGCGAATGCGGAACTTCCGCATCTTCCCGGCAAGGCGGGCGATGACTTCGTGATCGTTCTCAAGCTTCACGCGAAACATCGCATTGGGCAGCTTTTCCACGACCTCGCCGCCGAACTCGATCAGTTCTTCCTTGGACATGCAGCTTCCAGGCGCAGTTGATGCAAAACGCGCCCTCTGGGCGCGCGGTTGGCGCATTTGTACACGGCTTTCGCAAAAGAAAGAAGCCGCGCGTCAACCGGGCGCGCCGCCTTGGCCGAAGTTCATTCCGGGAACAGGCGGCCCAGCAATTGCGCCGTCTCGCGCTCGTAGCTCACATAGACGCCGGCGAGCAATTGGCGCTCCCGGTCATAGCGTACGACGAACAGTCCGGTCTCGAACGTGCCGCCGCCATACGAGGCCGGCGCCTGCACTGTGACGCGAAGGCGCTCGCCTCGCTCGTGACGCCCTTCGTAGTCGACGATGGCGAGGCCGCGGCTGTTCCAGTCGCGAACGGGATAGGTCTTGCCGTTGATGGTCGCGGTCGCGCCGGCGGCGTCGAACCGTTCTTCCAGTCTACGGGATGCGGTGATCGCTTGTTGCACCGTCGGCTCCGGTGTACAGCTTCGGACGACGGTCATCCTAGTCCCGGAAAGCTCAAGCTCGAGTTAATGCTGCGACAAATGGCGTCGTCCGCCAGCGCCGATTGCGGACCGAACGCGGTTGGGGGCGCGACCTTGAAATCATTGTCCCAAAGTCTCTCGGACCTGCTGCAGGGGGGCGAAGGCCGCCGGCGTCAGGCATTGGCCGACGCGAGCATGGCGGCGGCGGCGCTCGTCGCCACCGCGCGCGGCGACGTCAGCTTCGCCGAACGGGCTTTGATCGATCAGGCGGTCGACGCCCTCGCCGCAAGAGGCGTTGCGCCGCCGCATGCGGCGGTCGCGGCGTTCGACGCGTTCGTCGATGCGATCCGCGCCAATAGCAGTCAGGGCCGCCGGCCGGCCCTCGAGGCGGTTTCGGCCTTCGGCGGCGCGGCCGACGCCGCCGCCGTCGTCCTCAAGATCGCGGAAGCGGTCGCCGCCGCGGACGGAAGCCCGTCCGCGGAAGAAATCACGGTCGTCCGCGAGATCGGCGACGCGCTCGCCGCCGCCGCGCGTTAGGTCCGCCGCTCCGTCAGCGCGACGCCGTCGCCGATCATCCGTTCGATCTCGTCCGGCCCGTAGCCGGCTTCGGCGAGGACGTCGCGGGTGTCCTGGCCGAAGAACGGCGGGCGGCCCCGGGCGTCCTGGAGAGCTTGGCCTGCACGCCGAGCGCGTTGTAGCCGGCGCCGTCGCCGACGCGCATCTTCCGATGCAGCGTGTGCGGATGTTCCATAACCTCGGGGATCGAGTTGACCGGGCCCGCCGGCACGCCCTTCTGCAGAAGCTCCAGCGCCAGCGGATCGCATGCGAAGCGGGCGAGCTGCTGCTCCAGCGCGGCCTTCAGCGCGATGCGGTTCTCGGACCGGTCCCGATTGTCCCGGAAGCGCGGGTCGTTGGCGAGTTCCGGCGCGCCGAGCGCCTCGACCAAACGGCGAAACTGGCCGTTGTTGCCGACCGCCAGGAAGATGTCCTTATCCGCGCACTTGAACGTGTCGTAGGGGTAGATGTTCGGGTGGGCGTTGCCGGTGATCGCCGGCGGCTTGCCGGACATCAGGTAGTTGTTGCCCTGGGGGTGCAGCAGCGCGACCGCGCTGTCGTAGAGCGTAACGTCGAGCGACTGGCCCTTGCCGGAGCGGGTCCGCTCGATGATCGCCATAAGGATGGCGATGGCGGCGTTCAGGCCCGTCCCCATGTCGACCATGGGCGTGCCGACGCGGACCGGACCGCTCTCCGGCGTGCCGTTGACGCTCATCATGCCGCTCATCGCCTGGATGACGGCGTCATAGCCCGGAAAGCCGCCAAGCGGACCGTCCGCGCCAAAGCCGGTGACGCGGCAGTGGATCAGCCGGGGATAGCGCTTCGCCAGCACGTCCTCGTAGCCCAGACCCCATTTTTCCAGCGTGCCCGGCTTGAAGTTCTCGATCAGCACGTCGGCGTCGGCGAGCAGGCGGTCGAGCACCGCCTTGCCGGCGTCGGAGGCGAGGTCGAGGCCGATCGAGCGCTTGTTGCGGTTGACGCCCTGGAAATAGGCGCTTTCCCCGTCCTCCCGGAACGGCGGTCCCCAGTCCCGAGTCTCGTCGCCCTGCGGCGGCTCGACCTTGATCACCGTGGCGCCATGGTCGGCGAGGATCATGGTGCAGTAGGGGCCGCCCAAGACGCGCGTCAGGTCGACGACCTTGACGCCGTCGAGCGCGCCGCCGGTCGCGGCGGCGAGGCCCGGCAGGGCGGAAGCATCGGGGGACATGGCCCATCCTCGTTCGGGTGTCGCGGGCGCGTAAACTGTCGCGACGCGGCTCCTCTGGCAAGACGTCCGTCCCGGGCGTACATTTGTGATCAAAATCAGGGAGGCATCCGGGCCATGTACAGTCAGGGCCTGATCCGTCCCGACGGGGACGCCGCAGAAGACGACGCCGAGGCGCTCGCCCGCTTTCAGGCGCGCATCGACGCGGAAGAGAAGATCGAGCCGCGCGACTGGATGCCGGCGCAGTACCGCAAGACGCTGATCCGCCAGATTTCCCAGCACGCCCATTCCGAAATCATCGGCATGCAGCCGGAAGGCAACTGGATCACCCGGGCGCCGACGCTCCGGCGGAAGGCCGCGCTTCTCGCCAAGGTGCAGGACGAGGGCGGGCACGGGCTCTACCTCTATGCGGCCGCGGAAACGCTCGGGATCAGCCGGGAGGAGATGCAGGAGCAGCTGCTGACCGGCGCCGCCAAATATTCCTCGATCTTCAACTATCCGACCCTGACCTGGGCTGACATCGGCGCGATCGGCTGGCTGGTCGACGGCGCCGCGATCATGAACCAGATCCCGCTCTGCCGCTGTTCCTACGGCCCCTACGCCCGCGCCATGATCCGCGTCTGCAAGGAAGAGAGCTTTCACCAGCGCCAGGGCTACGAGATCATGACCGTGCTCGCCAAGGGCGCGCCCGAGCAGAAGGCGATGGCCCAGGACGCGCTGAACCGCTGGTGGACGCCGTCGGTCATGATGTTCGGCCCGCCCGATAGCGATTCCGTGCACTCCGACCGGTCGATGGCCTGGAAGATCAAACGCTTCACCAATGATTCGCTCCGCCAGCGCTTCATCGACGCGACCGTGCCGCAGGCGGAATATCTGGGCCTCGCCATCCCCGACCCGGACTGCCGCTTCAATGCCGAGACCGGGCATTACGAGATCGGCCCGCTCGACTGGGACGACTTCTGGAGGGTCGTGAAGGGCGGCGGGCCGATGAACCGCCAGCGCATCGCCAATCGACGTAAGGCGCATGACGACGGCGCCTGGGTCCGCGAGGCCGCCGCCGCCTACGCCGCCAAGCGCGCGCCGCAGGCGGCCGCCGCGGAATAGGAGGGGCGGCCTGTGTCGGACGATCCGCGCCTGCCGCTCTGGGAGGTCTTCATCCGCCCACGGAACGGACTGGCGCACCGCCACGTCGGCAGCGTGCACGCCGCCGACGCCGAGATGGCGCTGCTGGCCGCTCGGGACGTCTACACGCGGCGCGGCGAGGGCCGGTCGATCTGGGTCGCGCCGGCGAGCGCGATCCGGGCGAGCGATCCCGACGATAAGGCGGCCTTCTTCGATCCGGCCGAAGACAAGGTCTATCGCCGGCCGACCCACTATCACGTGCCGGACGAAGTGGGGGACATGTGAGCGACGACGCGCTCTTTCTCTACGCCCTCGGGCTCGCCGACGACCAGCTCGTGCTGGGCCATCGTCTCAGCGAATGGTCACGCCGCGCGCCGACGCTGGAGGAGGAGCTTGCGCTCGCCAACATCGCGCTCGACCTCGTCGGCCAGGCGACCGCGCTCTACCAGCTTGCGGCGGCGGCGGAAGGCGAGGGGCGGAGCGCCGACGATCTTGCATTCCTCCGCGACGAGCGCGCCTTCCTGAACCTGCAGCTATTGGAGCAGCCGAACGGCGACTTCGGCTGCACGGTCGCGCGGCAACTGCTCTACGGCGCCTATGCCGCCGTGTTCTGGAAGGCGCTTGCGGATTCAGATGAGCCCGGCCTCGCCGCGATCGCCGCCAAGGCGGCGACGGAAGCCCGATATCACCTGACGCACGCCCGCGCCTGGACCGCGCGGCTCGGCGACGGGACGGCGGAATCGCGTCGCCGCATTCAGGCCGGCTTCGACGATCTCTGGCAGTTCACCGGCGAGCTCTTCGAGCGGACGCCGGTGGAGGCGAGCCTCGGCGACGCGGCGCCGGACCGCGCCGCGCTCAAGCCCGCCTGGGATCGGGCCATCGACGCCGCGCTCGACGAGGGCGGGCTCCAGCGTCCGGCCGACGGCTGGATGGCGACCGGCGGCCGTTCCGGCCTGCACGGCGAGCATCTCGGCCACATGCTGGCGGAGATGCAGGTCCTGCAGCGCTCCTATCCGGGCCTCGAATGGTGACGGCGACCGACATCGCCCGCGCGCGCGTCATCGCCGGC
>DAINCG010000080.1:0-5046 GCA_036732525.1 Pseudomonadota bacterium
GCCGGCCGCCGAAGCCATGCGGCGTGGGCGCCGACCAGTCGGGCTTGAAGCGGAAGCGGCCGTCCGGATGGGCGAACCCGTCCAAATAGTGCGCCCGCTCGAACGGCGGCTGGATATCGAACCAGTGCGCGTCCGCAAGCGCGTCCAAACCGGGCCGTCCGGACGCCTTGAGCGTCGCGTCGATCAATTCGCGCGGCGTCATGTCGAAGCCGGGGTGCGACGCGCCGAGCCGCTTCGCGAGCGCCGCGACGACCTCATGATTCGAGCGGCATTCGCCCGGCGGCTCGACCACCTTCAGGCCGGAGAGAATGTGCTGGTGGCCGCCGCCCTGGTAGAAGTCGTCGTGCTCCGTGAACATCGTCGCCGGCAGCACGACGTCGGCCATCGCCGCGGTTTCAGTCATGAACTGCTCGTGGACGACGGTGAAGAGATCGTCCCGCCGGAAGCCTGCGCGGACGCGGGCATGGTCGGGCGCGATCATCATCGGGTTGGTGTTCTGGATGAAGAGCGCCTCGACGGGCGGGCCGCCCTTCAGCGCCTCTGGGTCGCCGGTCAGCACCTCGCCGATACGGGCCTGGTCGAGCAGGCGGACATTGGGGTCGCGGACGTCGAGGCCTTCGATCAGGGTCTTGTCCCAGCCGTAGATCGCGCCGTTGTTGTGGAAGGCGCCGCCGCCCGGATGCTTCCATGCGCCCGTCACGGCGGCGATGCAGCTCGCGGCATGCATGGCGACCGCGCCGTTGCGCTGGCGGGTGAAGCCGTAGCCGAGGCGGAGGAACGTTCTGGGCGTTTCGCCGATCGCCCGGGCGAACGCCTCGATCGTCTCGACGGTGGCGCCGGTGATGCGGCTCGCCCAGACAGGATCGCGAGACCGCACATGCGCTTCCAGTTCGTCCGGCGCGTCGGTATAGCGGGCCATGTAATCGCGGTCGGCATAGCCGTCCCGGAAGAGGACATGCATCACGGCGCAGGCGAGCGCGCCGTCGGTGCCAGGATTGACCCGGACGAAGATGTCCGCCTGGTCGGCCGTGCCGTTCCTGTAGACATCGACGACTGCAATCCGGGCGCCGCGCTGCTTCCTGGCCTTGATCGCGTGGGTCATGACGTTGACCTGGGTGTTCACCGGATTGGTGCCCCAGATGACGACGAGGTCGCTTTCCGCCATTTCGCGCGGATCGGCGCCGCGGAGCGCGCCCGTCCCGGCGATGAAGCCGGTGAACGCCAGCGTGGTGCAGACGGTCGAATGCTGGCCGGAATAGCGCTTGGCGTGCCGCAGGCGGTTGATGCCGTCCCGCATGACCAGGCCCATCGTGCCCGCGTAATAGTATGGCCAGATCGCCTCCGGCCCGCTCCGCCGTTCGATCTCGAGGAAGCGTTCGGCGATCAGATCGAGCGCTTCGTCCCAACTCGCCCGGCGATAAGCGCCGTCGCCCTTCGAACCCGTCCGAATGAGGGGGTGGAGCAAGCGGTCGGGATGGTGGGCGCGTTCGGCGTAGCGCGCCACCTTCGCGCAGATGACGCCGTCCGTGTAGGTGTTCGCGGCCGCGCCGCGCACCCGGCCGATCCGCCGTTCGTCGAGCCGCTCGACTTCGAGCGCGCAGGTGGAGGGGCAGTCGTGCGGGCAGGCGCTATGACGAATTTCGATCGGCTGCGGCGCGGAATCGGGCATCGGCGAAGCTCCGGAGCGAAGGGCGTCCGGAGAGTGGCCGTTCCTTGGCGCGAGGGCAACCGTTTCAGGCGGCGGTCGAGCGCTCGATCGTCTGGGCGCGCTCGATCGGCAGAATCAGGCGCGCCGCGAAGCCGCCCGACGGCAGGTTCGCCAGCGCAAGATCGCCGCCATGCCGTCGAACGGCGAGCTTCGCGATCGGCAGCCCGAGCCCGAGGCCGCCATGCCCGCGGTCGAGGCCGCTGTCGGCCTGCCGGAAGGGCTGGGTCAGGCGAGGAAGGTCGGCTTCCGGCGCGCCAGGGCCCTGGTCGGTGATGACGATGTGCACCTTGGCGCCGTCGCTCTCCGCATAGAGCTCGACCACGCCGCCGAACGGCGAGAACTTGATCGCGTTCTCGACCAGCGCATGCAGCGCGGGCCGCAGGATCGCGAGATCGGCGTCGACCCGGATCGGCTGGTCCAGCGGCCGGACGTTGACGGCGATCGCGCGCGCGTCGGCGACGCGGGCGAACCGTTTCGCGGCTTCGACCAGCAGCGGCTCGACCGGCGCCACGCTGCGCTTCAGCTTGTGCAGGCCCGCTTCGAGCTTCGAGAGCAGCAACATGCGGTTGACCTGGTCGAGCAGCGTGTCGCCGGACGCGCGAATGTCGCGCGCGAATTCGACGTAGCCCTTGTCGCCGATCGGTCCCAGCATCTCGGACGTAATGGCGTCGGCGAAGCCGATGACGCCGTTCAACGGGGTGCGCAGCTCGTGACAGAGCGTCGCGAACATCCGGCTCTTGTCCAGGCTGGCCTCTTCGACCTCTGCTTTTGCGGCGCGCAGTTCGGACTCGATGCCGGCCGACCGCAGAAGATAGCGGACCTGGTGGCCGAGCAGGGACCATTGCACCGGCTTCTGCACGAACGAGGTCGCGCCGACCTCGAACGCGGTCTGGATCGAGGTCTCGTCTTCCAGGCCGGTCGCCATCAGCACGGGCGTGGCCGACAAGTCGACCTCAGGCCGTCGCCGGATGCGGCCGCAGACCTCGAAGCCGTTCAGGCCCGGCATCATCACGTCCAGGATGACGAGCGCCGGGCGCGCTTCGAGGAAGCAGCGCCAGGCTTCGTCGCCGTCCGTCGCCTCGACCACATCGTAGCCTTCCGCGCCCAAGGCCTCCGCAGTGAGCAGGAGCTGGGTCGGATCGTCGTCGGCGACCAGGATTTTCGTGCGTTGCGGCATGCTATCCCCGCGCCTGCAGCGTCTCGAGGGCCAAGGTAAGATCGTCGAACGCGCGCTCCACCTCGCTCGCCGCCGCCTTGACGCCGCCGATGTCGCCGGCCCGGGCCAGGGATTCGACATCCTGCAGCATCGCCGGCAGTTCGACGGAGCCGACATTGCGGCTCGCGGATTTCAGCGCATGGGCGTGCCGGCCGGCCGCCGCGATGTCCTCCGCCGCCATCGCCGCCTTGAATTCGGCGACCAGACCGGGGGACGACTTCAGGAAAACTCCGACGACCCTTTTCATCATGGCGTCGCCGTCGCGGCTGATCTTCCGCATTGCCGCCAGCGCCTTCTGGTCGACGATCGACGGGTCGAGTTCGAACGCCGCCGCCGGAGGTGGTTCGGGCGCCTCGTCTTCTGGCTCAGCCTGCGCCGGCGCGGAGGTCGGCGCGGGCGCCTCGACCCGCTGTTTCGCTGCGGGCTGCGGGGGCGTTTCGGAATAGCGCGACAACGCGGCGAGGAGCGACTCCATCGTGATCGGCTTTGCCAGGAAGTCATTCATGCCGGCCTTGAAGCAGGCGTCGCGATCCTCCGCGAATGCGTTCGCGGTCACGGCGATGACCGGCGTGCGCGCGCCGGCGCCTTCCTGTTCGCGGATCTGGCGGGTCGCTTCGTAGCCGTCCATGATCGGCATCTGGCAATCCATCAGGATTGCGTCGAAATGACCCTTTTCGGCCGCGTCGGCGGCTGCGAGCCCGTTGTCGACCACCACGACCGCGCAACCGAGCGTTTCCAGCATGCCGGTGGTGACTTCGACGTTCACCGGATTGTCTTCGGCCAGCAGAATGCGCAGGCCCAGATTGACGTCGTCGGCGCAGGCTTCCGGCTCGATCCCGGTGAGGTCCTGCAACATCGCGACCAGATCGATTTCTCGGAGCGGCCGAAGCAGGGACCACTTGGCGACGGCGTCGACGCCCGGATCGAATTTTTCCGCGCCGAACTTGCTGAATACGGCGAGCCGGGTCGGGAGGTCCGCCTTCGCGAGGTCGCCCGCGAGGTCGTTCAGGGCCTGTCGGTTTTCGGCGTCGACGATGGCGAGATCCGGCGAGGGACTTGCGGCGCGGAGCGCCGCCAAGGCGCCGTCGACCCGGTCTTCGAGCGTGATGGCGACCCCGAGCCGGCCGAGACGTTCCGCGAGGCTGGCGCGCTCTGCGGTCGGCGGGGCGGCGATCAGCGCGCGGACCTCCGGGAAGAAGGGCGTGGTGAGCGGCTCCTGGCTCTCGCTCGACAGCCAGAAGCGGAAGGTCGAGCCGTCGCGGCTGCTTGCGGCCAGTTCGACATCGCCGCCCATGCGCCGGGCGAGGTCGCGCGCGATCGCAAGGCCGAGGCCGACGCCGCCGAACCGCCGGCTCATCGAACCGTCGCCCTGCTCGAACCGCTGGAAGATGCGCGACTGGGCCTGCTCCGGCACGCCAGGGCCGCTGTCCTTGATGTCGATGACCAGCCGGCCGCGGTTTTCGCCGTCCGCATGCCAGCGGGCGGAAATGTCGATGCCGCCCTTGTCGGTGAACTTGATGGCGTTGCCGACCAGGTTGACCATGATCTGGCGGACACGCGCCGCGTCGCCGACGATGACGCGCGGCAGGTCCGGCGACGGGCGGCTGGTCAGCTTCAGCTTCTTGCCGTGCGCGGCCGGGCCGAAGGCGACGGCGACGTCGTCGATCACGGACGTCGGGTCGAACGGGGTCGATGCGAGCTCGATGCGCCCGGCCTCGATCTTCGCGATGTCCAGAATGCCGTTCAGAATGTCGAGCAGCACTTCGCTCGAAGCGCGGATGGTATGGGCGTACTGGGCCTGGCGGACCGACAGGCCCATCGCCAGCAGCATGTCCATCGCGCCCAGAATGCCGTTCAGCGGCGTCCGAATCTCATGGCTCATTTTCGCCAGGAAGTCGGACTTGGCGGCGCTCGCCCGCTCGGCTTCCGCGCGCACGCGTTCCGCCTCCGCCAGGGACTCTTCCATATGCGCATAGGCCTCTTTGATCTCGGCCATGCGGGTTTCGGATTCCTGGTCGAACCGGTGGCGGCGGCTTTCGAGTTCGATGTCGCGGTCGCGCAGATCCGAAGAGAGCTTGTTCACTGCGGCGGCGACATCGTCGGCGGCCGTGGAGCCGTAGCG
>DAINCG010000080.1:5056-7408 GCA_036732525.1 Pseudomonadota bacterium
AGGCGGCGGCGCCGGCGGCGTTCAGTTCGTCACGGAGTCTTAGAAAGGGACGCTTCGCGTCCTCGGACCGGCGTCGGGTGATCAGCAGCGCCGTCGGCGCGATGATGCAAAGCGACAACAGGCTCGACGCGAGGGCGATTCCGGCGGGGCCGATCTGCTCGCCGAACTGCTCGGCGGCGGCCAGGAAGGGCGCCAGCGCCACGGAGAAGCCGACCGCGATGGCGCTGGCCGTCAGGAGCAGGATTCCGGTCGACGCACGCGCGCCCTGGCGCTTCCGACCAGATTGCCTGGTCGGGAAGCGTCGCGCCCGGCTCTGGGGCTCTTGCTCTGTAATGGCTGCTTCCGACATCCAGCCCGCGCAAGCTCCGCAATCCGCGGCGAAACTGCGCGCGGAATATCCAGGCGGTACTATGCCGATAGAGCCTTAATGCGCTCCTAAGGCGCGCGCCGGGGGGACGCCTGCACGTCTTTGTGGCAGTCTTGCCGCCGGCCCCAGCGCCGCCAGCCAGAGGAATCGACCCGCCATGCCGCGTTTTGCAGCCAATCTTTCGATGATGTTCCAGGAACTGCCGTTCCTCGAGCGGTTCTCCGCCGCCGCCGCCGCGGGATTCGACGCCGTCGAGTTCCTGTTTCCCTATGACTTTCCGGTGGACGACGTGGTCTTCGCCGCCCGGTCGGCGGGCGTCGAGGTGGCGCTCTTCAACTTGCCGCCCGGCGACTGGACGAAGGGCGAACGCGGGTTCGCGGCCCTGCCGGGCCGCGAGGCGGACTTCGAAGCGGCGCTCGAGAAGGCGGTGTCCTATGCGACCGAACTCGGCTGCGAGCGGCTGCACTGCATGGCCGGCATTCCGGCCGCGGACGCAGATCGGGCGGCCTGCCGCGCCGCATATGTCGCCAATCTAAAGCGGGCGGCGGCGCGTCTGGCGCCGCTGGGGATTTCGGCCTTGATCGAGCCGATCAACACCCGCGATATCCCAGGATACTTCATCAACCGCCAGGCTGACGCGCATGCGGTGCTGGCGGACGTGGGCGCGGACAACGTCAAAGTCCAGATGGATTTCTACCACGTCCAGATCGTCGAAGGGGATCTCGCCATGCGGGCGAAGGACCTGATTCGCAATGTCGGGCACATCCAGATCGCCGGCGTGCCGGAACGGCACGAGCCAGACATCGGCGAGATCAATTATCCCTACATCTTCAAGCTGCTCGACGAGTTGGGCTACGCCGGTTGGATCGGCTGCGAGTACCGGCCGGCCGGCGACACGCTGGAAGGCGTGAAGCGCTGGGGCGCGCCCTACGGGCTCGGCGGCTGACGCCGCCGCCCGTTTTCAGAACGGCCGGTCGCCTTTCACCGTCACCCGGTAGCCCGACCTGACCTGCGGGAAATAATCCCACATGGCATGGTGCTGGACCGCGCGATTGTCCCAGAACGCGACCGAGTTCGCCGCCCACTTGAAGCGCACCTGGAACTGCGGCTGGACGATGTGGTCCGTCAGGAACTTCAGGAGCGCATCGCTCTCCTTGCGGGCAAGCTGGCGGATGCGCGTCGTGAAGGTCTGGTTGACGAACAGCGACTTCCGGCCCGTCACCGGGTGGGTGCGCACGATCGGGTGCTCGGATTCCGGATAGGCCTTGCCGGCGTCGTCGACGCCCTGGTGCTTGTAGCGGCCGCGATAGACATGCTCGCCGGAATGGATCGCGGTCAGCGGCGCCAGGAACGCCTTCATCGGCTCCGACAGCGCGTCATAGGCCGCGCCGGCGCTCGCGAACAGGGTGTCGCCGCCGCAGTCGGGCACGGTGTGGAGGTGCAGGATCGAGCCCATCGGCGGTTCTTCGATGCAGGAAACGTCCGAATGCCAGGAGCCGCCCGCGACGAACTTCGATTTCTCGTCGGCGTGGATGATCAGAATTTCCGGATGGCCTTCGGGACCGGGCGAGCCCGGGTGGATGTCCAGTTCGCCGAAGCGGCGGCCGAAGTCCTTGTGCTGGTCGAGCGTCATCGTCTGATCGCGGAAGAAGATCACCTCGTGCCGCATCAGCGCGTCATGAATCTCCTGAAACTGCTGGTTCCCGAGCGGCGTCGCGAGATCGACGCCGGAGACCACCGCGCCGATGCGCGGCGTCACGGGATCGACCGAAATCGTTTCATACTGGCTCATGCCGGCGCTCCTTCCGCTTGTCTTTGGCCCGATGATCGTCGCTCGGGCGGGCTACGTCCAGCGCGCCTCGTCCTGGCGGTCGGCGGCGGTCAGCAGCGTCGTCGTCGCGACCGCGGTGTCGTCGCAGAGGTCGTAGCGGCGGGAGAGCTTGGCGCGCACCTCCGCCTCCGCGGGGCTCGCCGGCAGCTTCGAG
>DAINCG010000080.1:7427-9988 GCA_036732525.1 Pseudomonadota bacterium
CGCCTCCGCGCGCCCGATGGCCGCGTCCGTGAAGCGCCAGAGGCCGATCACTTGACTGTCATAGGCGCTTTCGAAGCCGGGCCAGGCGCCGGCGCAGAGCGCTTCGAACTCGTCCCAGTTTCCTGCGTCGAGGTCGAACGTGCGGAACGCGTAGTTGCCTTGCCGGGTGGGCGGCGCGCCGTCGAGCGGCCGGAGCGTCGCCCGCATCGGCCGCGCCGAGGACGCGCGCGCCGGCGGCAAAACGTTGAGCACGGCCGCCGCCGCGTCGGAGGCTTCCGCAGCGCCTTCGAAGCGCGAGACCAATGTCACTTCGTCGCGCGGCCGGCCGATCTGGCTGCGCCAGGCGCCGTAAAGCTCTCCGCCGATGCCCTTCAGCGCCGCATCGATTTGGGCGGCGGCGTCGCCGATCGCGCGCCATTCGCGCGGTTGGGCGAGGACGGTATGCAGGACATATGTCGCGGCGGCGTCGGGCATCGGCGAGAGGGCTCCTTCAGGGTTCGGGATTGCGGCGGCGCGTCCAGTCCGCCCGATCGACCGCCGCCGACAGCGCCGGCGCGCCGACGCCGTTGAAGACGTCGGGCTTGGCGACCCGCGCCTCGACCGCGACGACGCGCGGGTCGCGGAAGCAGTAGTCAAGCACTTCGGCGAGGACGGTTTCCAGGAGATCGATATGCGGGCGGTCGGCATAGCCGGCGAGAAACGCCTGCAGCGCGCTGTAGTCGAAGCAGTCGGCGATCGACGTCTCGCGGCCGAATTCGTCCCGGTAGACCGCGACGTCGAAGGCGAGCCGCTGGCGCTTGCCGGGCGTGCGCTCCCAGTCCGCAATGCCGATCGCGGCCTCGACGACGAGACCTTCGATGGCGACGCGCTGGCGGCCGGCCGCCAGCGGGGTTCCGGTCATGGCGCGTCCTCTCCCTGAAAATAGGCGTAGCGCTCCGCTTCCGTCATCGGCCGCTCGTTGAAGGTGATGGCGAGCGTCTCATGCGTCTGGCCGGGGTCGGCGGCCATGGCGCGGGCGAAGGGGACAGCCTGGTTCAGGTTCTTCGCGATCTCGTAGAGCGCCAGGTCGGCGACGGCCGGGGCGAGATCGTAGGTCCCGTCCAGGATCGCCCGCATGATGCGGAAATAGGCTTCGCGCGACCGGTCCGTCATGCTGTCGGACAGGGTCATGGAGCCCTGGCGCTTCAGGTAGCGATAGCCCATGTCGGGCGCGACGCGCATGTCGGGCGCCGCCGACAGCAGCTCCAGCAACAGGATGACGTCGGAGGCGTGGGGCAGTTCATGCCAGTGGAGATCGAAATCCCGCCGCCGCCACATCGGGAAGACCGGCACGCGATCGCGCAGGATCAGGGGCGCCGTCGCCGGGACCGGCTCGCCGGACGCGGCTTCCTTGGGATGCAGCAGCGTCGCCATGCGGCTGCCGTTCAACTGCATCTCCGTGTTGTCGAGCGCCGCCCCGTCAGCCAGCGCCAGGGGCGCCAGCGCCGCAAGTCGGCCGGGCGCATAGGCGTCGTCGGCGTCGATGATCGTGACAAGATCCCCGGTCGCGGCGGCGAGGCCGACATTCCGCGCGTTCCAGTCGCCGGTTCCGACGCCGCCGGTCGAGGCCTGACGCGTGCGCTCGTCCGCCAGACCGGCCTGATCGAGCACGTCCAGATAGTCGACGCCGTCGTCCGATACGACGATCAGTTCGAGCCGCGTCCAGGACTGGGCGAGCACGCTTCCGGCGGCGTCCGCGACGCTGTCTGCGGCCTTGTAGGCGGGCATGACGATGGAAATCAGCGGGTCGGCCATGTCGGCCACGGCTCCGGGTCGGTTGCGTCGACGCCAATATCGCACGACCGTCGGCGTCGCCGCCACACGCCGCGCCATATGTCGCGCGGTCGGGCGCCCTTGACGCAGGCCTCGCGGGCCGCATGCTCGATGGCCGACGCAGCTGGGGAGCGCCGACAACCGTGCAGACGCTGAAACTGCCAAACGGCGACACGATCCCGAAGCTCGGTCTCGGCACCTGGGGCATGGGCGAACGGGGCGGCGATCCGGCGGCGGAGGCGCGCGCCGTCGTCCACGCGCTCGACAACGGGATCACGTTGCTGGACACGGCGGAGATGTACGGCGGCGGCGGCGCGGAAGAGGTGATCGGCGAGGCGATCAAAGGGCGGTCGAGGCGCCCCTACATCGTCTCCAAGGTCTACCCCTACAACGCCTCGCGTCGCGGCGTCGTCGAGGCCTGCGAGAATTCGCTGCGCCGGCTCGGGGTCAATCGGATCGATCTCTACCTGCTGCACTGGCGCGGCTCGACGCCCTTCGCCGAGACGATCGAAGGCTTCGAACGGCTGATCTCCGCCGGCAAGATCGGGGCGTGGGGCGTCTCCAATATGGACGCCGAAGACATGGCGGAGCTTTGGGAGGCGCCCGGCGGCGACGGCTGCCAGACGAACCAGGTGCTCTACAACCTGACCCGGCGCTGGCCCGAGGCGTCGCTTGCGCCGGCGCTCGCCGCCCGCAAGACGCCCCTCATGGCCTATTCGCCGCTGGAGCAGGGCCGGCTCGCGCGCGAC
>DAINCG010000080.1:10034-11503 GCA_036732525.1 Pseudomonadota bacterium
CGGCCTGAAGCGCATCGCGGACGCCGCCGGCGTCGCGCCGATGCGGCTGGCGCTCGCCTGGACCCTGTCGCAGCCGAACGTCTTCGCCGTGCCGAAGAGCGTGCGTCCGGAGCGGATCGACGGCTTCATCGCCGCCGCCGGAACGACGGTTCCGGCGGACGTCATGGCCGCGCTCGACCGCGCCTTCCCGCCGCCGGCGCCCGATGCGCCGCTGGAAATGCTCTAGCGGCGCCTATTCGGCCGGGGCCGCCGCGGGCGGCTCCGGCAGGCGACGCGGCAGCAGCAGCGCGATCGAAAGCGTCAGCGCCGCCGCGGCCGCCAGCACCAGGAACAGCCGGTCGAAGCCCCACTGGCCATAAATCAATGCGATCAGCGGCAGGCTGGCGGCGAGCGACGTGAAGCTCACCACATAGCGCACGCCGTAGATGCGCGCCCGCGCCGGCCCGTTCGCGAGCTTGCCGATCAGGAAGTCGTTGATCGGGATCTGCCCGAAGGCGCCGAACATGAACCCGAGCGCCACGGCCAGCGCCGCGAGATCGGTCAGCCCCGGCATCGCCGCGAAGAAGACGACCTGCACGGCGGCGACGCATAGGAACACTGGCCGAGGCCCGTACCGGTCGAGCAGCTTGCCGACGACGAGCTGGGCCATCGACGCCGCCGCGAAGACCAGGAACGCCAGCGCGCCGATCTCGCCGGCCTGCACGCCGGGGCCGCCCGCGCTGTCGTCGAGCCACCCGGCAATGTCGCCGGCGAGACCGCCCAGCCGTTCGTCGAAGATCTTCGGCAGCGCGAAGGTGGTTGACTGGAAGATGATCGCCGTGAAGGCGGTCGTCAGGAAGACGACGCCGGAGACCCGCGCCAGAATGCGGCGATAGTCGGCCGGCATGGGGGCCGTTTGGGCGGCCGCCTTCTTGGGCGCCCCGTCCGCCCGAATATCGGATCGCCGGAGCGCCAGATAGGCGCACCCGACCAGGATCGAAAAGGCGCCCGGCAGGAAGAAGGCCGAACGCCAGCCGCTGATCTCGATCAGGTTGCCGGCGATCAATGCCGCGGCGGCGACGCCGAGATTGCCCCACACGCCGTTGACCGCGATGCGCATGCCCGTGTTGCGCCACTTCATCGTGACCAGCGCCAGGCCGACCGGATGGTAGATTGCGGCGAACATGCCGATCGCAAAGAGGCCGGCGCCGATCTCCAGCGGCGAGCTCGCGAAGCCGGTCAGGATCGCCGCCGTGCCGATGCCGAAAAAGAAGACGCACATCATGCCGTCCCGGCTCCACCGGTCGGCGAGCCAGCCGGCCGGCAGGGAGAACAGGCCGAAGGCGAAGAAGCCGGGCGTGGCGACGGCAAGCAGTTCGTCGTAGCCGACTTGCCATTCCCGCTGCAGCGCGAGCGCGGCCACGGTCGCGAAGATCAGCGTGAACAGGTGGTCGAGGAAATGGCCGACGTTCAGCAGCAGAAAGTGCAGG
>DAINCG010000080.1:11522-13899 GCA_036732525.1 Pseudomonadota bacterium
CCCGGCGGTGCGTTGGGCGTCGAATCTAGGCCTGGCGGGTTCACGATGTTATGTCATTCTTCGTCGAGTTTTCGCCAGGTCGAGGAGGCGTTCATGGCGCATGCGCCGGCTGCGCGCCGCAGCACGGACGCCCGGGACTACCAGGACATCGCGCAGCCGATCGGCGCGATGACGCTGATCTACCCGGACGGGCACGTCATTCCGATGCACGTTCACCCGAGGGACCAATTGCTCTACGGCGTCCGGGGCGTGATGCGCCTCCTGACCGAGCGGGACGCCTGGGCCGCGCCGCCCGACCGCGCCGTCTACATTCCGGCCGGCACGCCGCATAGTGTCCACATGCACGGCGATGTCGATATCCGCACGCTCTATATCGCGCCGGAGCGCGGCGCCGCCGTGAAGTCGGTGCGCGTCGTCGCCGTCTCCAACCTACTGCGGGAGCTTGTGCTGGCGCTGACCGAGGAGCCGGTCGACTACACGCCGGAAAGCCGCGCCGGCCGGATCGCGCGGCTGATCGAGGACGAGATCGCCCGCGCCGTCGACCTGTCGCTCGGCATGCCGTTGCCGCGTGACCGACGGCTGCAGCGTGTTTGCGCGGAATTGCTGTCCGACCTGGCGGACAATCGACCGCTCGAAGCGTGGGCGGACTTCGCGGGCGCCTCGCCGCGCACGCTGGCGCGCCTCTTCGAGCGGGACCTGGGCATGAGCTTCCGGGCCTGGCGACAGCGCGCCCGCTTCCACGGCGCCCTCCAGGCGCTCGGCGAAGGCGCGCCCGTCGCCGAGGTCGCGCGGCGGACCGGCTACCGGAGCCCGAGCGCGTTCGCCGCCGCCTTCCGCAAAGCCTTCGGCGCGCCGCCGACCGGATTCGCGTCCCGGCCGGCGGTCTCCTCCGACGTCAGTCCTTGACGATCTCGTCGATCTTGGCGAGGTCGTCCGCGGTCATCTTCCAGCCGGCGGCGCCGACATTGCTCGCGATCTGCTCGGGCTTGGTGGCGCCGGCGATGACGGAGCCGGTCACCGGCTGTGCGGCGAGCCAGCCGAACGCCAGTTCCAGGATCGAATGGCCGCTCTGCTTGGCGAAGGCTTCGAGCTTCTCGACCTTCGCGAAATTCGCGTCCGTCACGTAGCCCCGATTGGCGAAGCGCGGCATGTCGGTCAGCCGCGCGCCTTCCGGCATGGCGTCCTTCTTGTACTTGCCGGTCAAGAGGCCGGACGCCAGCGGGAAGTAGGGCAGCATGCCGAGGCCGTAGGCCTCCATCATCGGCACGACTTCCTTTTCGATCGCCCGGTTGAGGACGTTCCATTCCTCCTGGCAGGAGACGAACTTGTGCGTCCCGAGTTCGCGCGCGACGAACTCCGCCTCCGTCGACTGCCAGGCCGGCAGGTTGGAGGAGCCGATATAGCGGACCTTGCCCTGGCGGATCAGATCGTCGAGCGCGCGCAGCGTCTCGTCGATCGGCGTGCGCGGATCGGGCTGGTGCAGCTGGTAGAGATCGATCCAATCGGTGCCGAGGCGGGTCAGCGAATCCTCGACCGCCTGCATGATGTAGCGCCGGGCGGCGCCGATCTTCACGCCCTCGTCGTCCATCGCCATGCCGAACTTCGATGCGAGCACGATGTCCTTGCGGCGCGCGCCCAGCGCCTTGCCGAGGAACTGTTCGGACTTGCCGCGCCCGCCATACATATCCGCGGTGTCGAAGAGCGTGATGCCGGCGTCGAGCGCTGCGTGAACGACGGCCGAGGTGCCGTCCTGGTCGAGGCGCATGCCGAAATTGTTGCAGCCGAGGCCGACCAGCGACACGCGCAGGCCGGACTTGCCGAGATTGCGAATCTCCATGACGTAGCTCCGAGTTGGATGATTTATGGTCCTAGCATGCCGACTGCTGCCGTCGCTGCAAAGGCGAAGGCTTCGGCGCGGGCGCGGCCAGGGGGCGCCGCTTCGGCCAGCCGGGCGGCGCGGCGGGCGGCGTCGGCGTCCCGGGCGCGGCGGGCGAGGGCGGCGAGCGCCGGCACGGCGAGCGAGCCGTCGAGGGAGCGGAGACGCTGGCGCGCCGCGGCGACGTCGCCGCGCTCCGCCTCCGCGAGGGCGTATGCCGCCTGGGATTCGGCGGTGTTGCCGCCGTCCTGCATCCAGCGCGCGGCCTCCGTCAGATCGCCGAGGTCGGCATAGGCGGCGGCGAGGGCGCTCTTGAACTGGGGCGCGCCCGAAACGCCCTTCGCGACGACGGCGAGGAAGCCCTTGGCCCCCGCGGCGTCGCCCACCTGGCGGCGGCCTTCCGCCTGGGCGAGCAGGCCGGGCGCCATGTCGGCGAACGGGATGTCGATGGCGGGATCGATACGGCGCGCGATCGCGAGGTAGCCCGTCAGCGCCACGGCG
>DAINCG010000081.1:0-11715 GCA_036732525.1 Pseudomonadota bacterium
CGGGTCGTCCGGGCGAGGCGCCGCGCGCGGCTGCCGAACCCGTCTTCGTCAGCCATCCATGGCTTCCAGTTCGCCGACGAAGCCCGCGATCACCTCGAGCCCGCGCTTCCAGAAGGCGGGATCGGAGGCGTCGAGGCCGAAGGGCGCCAATAGCTCCTTGTGGCCCTTGGCGCCGCCCGCGGACAGCATGGCGAGGTAGCGGTCGGCGAAGCCCGTCTCGCCGTCCTGGTAGACCGCGTAGAGGGCGTTCACCAGGCAGTCGCCGAAGGCGTAGGCGTAGACGTAGAAGGGCGTGTGCACGAAGTGGGGAATATAGGCCCAGAACCACTTGTAGCCGTCGTCGAACTCCAGCGCCGGCCCCAGGCTCTCGCGCTGGGTCTCCATCCAGATTTCGCAGATCCGTTCGGCCGGCAGTTCGCCCTGGCGGCGCTCGTCGTGCACTTTCAATTCGAAGCAGAGCATCGAGATCTGGCGGACGACGGTGTTCAGCATGTCCTCCGTCTTGGAGGCGAGCAGGGCCCGCTTGGCCTTGGCGTCGGGCGACTGGCGCAGGAGTTTCTGGAAGGTCAGCATCTCGCCGAAGACCGACGCGGTCTCCGCGAGCGTCAGCGGCGTCTGCGCGAGGAAATGACCCTGGCCGGCGGCGAGCCGCTGGTGAACGCCATGGCCGAGCTCATGGGCCAGCGTCATCACGTCCCGCGTCTTGCCCTGATAGTTCAGCAGGAGATAGGGGTGCGCGGAGGGCACGGTCGGGTGCGCGAAAGCGCCCGGATTTTTGCCGGCCCGCGCTGGGGCGTCGATCCAGCGCTTGTCGAAGAACGGCTTGGCGACGTCGGCCAGCTTCGGGCTGAACGACGCGTAGGCGTCCATCACGGTGGATTCCGCCTCGTCCCAGGTGATCAGGCGGTCGTCGCTGTCGGGCAGGGGGGCGTTCCGGTCGTAATAGGCGAGCTTCTCGCCGCCGAACCACTTCGCCTTCAGGCCGTAATAGCGGTGGGCGAGCGTCGGGTAGGAGTCGCGGACGGCTTCGACCAGCGCGTCGACGACCTCGTCCTCGACCTGATTCGCGAGATTGCGGGCGGAAATCGGTTTGGCGTATTTCCGCCACTTGTCCTCGACCGCCTTGTCCTTGGCGAGCGTGTTGGTGATCTGCGCGAAGAGCCGGCCGTTGTCGCCGAGCGTCTTGCCGATCGCCTCGCCGGCGGCCTTGCGCTTCGCCCGGTCGGCGCCCGACAGCATGTTCAGGACCTCGGCGCTGGTCAGCGACTTTCCGTCGGCGTCGAAACGGATCTCGGCCATGGTTTCGTCGAAGAGGCGATTCCAGGCTTGCCGGCCGGTCGACGCCTTTTCCTGCAGCAGCGTCTCCATGTCCTCGGAAAGCTGGTGGGCGCGCCAGCGCGCCACCTGCTCCAGCCAGGGGCCGTAGGGCGCCACGTCGGGGTCCGCGATCAGCGCATCCATGCTGCCTTCGGGAAGGTTGTTCAGCTCCAGCTCGAAGAAGACCAGCACGGTCGATATTTCGGTCGCTTTCTCGCTCATGTCCTGCATGAACCGGCCGCGCGCCGCGTCGGAGACGTCGCCGGCGTGGAGAAGCCCGGCGAAGCTCATGACGCGGGAGAGGATTTCGTCGATCCGCTCATATTCCGCCACCGCCTCGCGAATGTCCTTCGCGGACGCGTCGGCGATCTTGCCGCGCCAGCGTTCGGCGAAGGCCTTCGACGCCGCGGCGCAGTCCTGCATGTCCTTTTTCAGCGCCGGGTCTTCGGTGCCGGCATACAGGTCGCTCAGGTCCCAGGTCGGAAGCTCGCCCAAATCCGTGGCGGCGTCGGTCATGGCCATTAACTCCAATCAGACGGCGAGCGCTGCGCCGTTCGCGATCATATCGTCGATCTTCTCGGCCCCGTAGCCGAGCTCTTCCAGAATCGTCCGGGTGTCTGCGCCTAGATGGGGCGCTTCGGCCAAACGTCCAGACGGGACCGGCGCGCCCGGGATCAGCGGCATCGGAATCTGGCCGATGCCGTCATGGTTCAGCCAGTGGACGGCCTCGACCGCCTTGACGTGTTCGTCGGCGATGATGTCCGGGAAGTCGTTGACCCGGCCGGCCAGAATGTCGGCCTGCTGGAAGTCCGCCAGCCATTCCGCCGTCGTGCGCGACTCGATCGCGGGCCGGACGATGGCGTCGAGCTCCGTCATGTTGGCGACGCGGGCGTCGGCCGTCTTGAACTTCGCGTCCTCGATGAGCTCGGGCCGACCGATCATCTTCATCAGCGCGGCGAAATGCGGGTCCCGCCGGGCGTTCATGTTGAGGAAGCCGTCGGCCGTCTTGTAGGTGCCGAGCGGCGCGCCGAGCAGGGTCGGCTCCGCGCCTTCCAGATGCCGCTCGATCATCTTCGCTGAGAGGTAGGCCAGCGCCGACTGCATCAGGCTGACGTCGAGGTGGGCGCCCTTGCCCGTTCGGCTGCGGCGGTAGAGCGCGGGCGCGACCGCCTGGAAGCCATAGAGGCCCGTGAAGATGTCGATGGCGATGACGCCGATCCGCTGCGGCACGCCCCGGTCGTCCTTGTTGACGCTCATCAGGCCGGAGAACGCCTGCATCACACTGTCCGTGACTGGCTGCTTGCTGTTCGGTCCTTCCTGGCCGTACCCCGAGACCGAGAGATAGATCACCGTCGGGTTCGTTTCGGCGACCGTCGCGTAGTCGAGGCCGAAGCGCGCCATCACGCCGGGCCGAAAGCTTTCCAGGATGACGTCGGCCTCGGCCGCCAGCTTCTTGGCGACGGCGAGGCCGTCCTCCGCCTTCAGGTCGACCGCGATCGAGCGCTTGCCGCGATTATAGACGGCGCCGAAGGCCGAAAGGTCGCCATAGCGCTTGCCGAGCGCCCGGCCCCAGTCGCCCCCGAGCGGCTCTAGCTTGACGACGTCGGCGCCGTGCTGGGCGAGCAGCAGGCCGCAATGCGGCCCCGCCACGCCCTGCGCCATGTCCAGAACCTTGATGCCCCGAAAGGCGAGATCGTCTTGCAGCATGATGTTCCAGCGTCCGGTCGGAATGAATACCGCCCGAGGCTAGCACAGCCGGCTACTTCAGGAACGCGCGTATGACGTTCTCGGTCATGCGGCTGACATTGTTGTCGCCGCCATTCCACGGCAGGCTGCCGCAGAAGGTGATCGAGCCCACCGAAAAGACCGCGCCCCCATTCGCCGTGTCGAAATAGACGATGTCCGCCCGGATCAGCGGCTCCGGCCGGCGGCCCGCCGTCTGGGCGACGCCCGGGTAGGTGTCGACATGGGTCAACTGCTCTTCGTGGACCAGGACGAAGTGATCCTGATGCGCTTCAGACGACGCCAGCACGACCGCGTTTGGCGGCGTGCCAAGCTTCGGGTCGGCCCGGTCGAGTTCATAGCCGGCGGCGCCGCCGCCGGAGAAGCCGAAATCGCCGATGACCTCGTCTTCGACGCCCTCGAAGATCCAGGCGTGCTCCGGCGCGAATGAGGCGGGCGTCCTGCGGTAATGCGACCCCTGCAACAGGCCCTGGCTGGTGAAGCCGACGCCGGCGAGCGCCTGCGGCGGCCGGCCATTCCGCCGCCAGAGGCCGCCATACTGTCCGTCGAAGGCGTTCCAGTATTCGCCGGGCTCCGCCGCCCAGGCGCGGATGCCGCCTTCGGCGCGCCGGATCTCATAGACGCCGTCGAGCTCCGGGTGCTTGGCGATCCGCCAATAGAAGCCGTTGCCGCCGAGATAGAGCAGACGGCCGCCGCGCTTGTGCGCGTAGTCGTGGAAGGCGTTCAGGCTGCCTTCGGTGAGGTACTCCGGGTGGCTCGACGTCAGCACGCACTTGTAGGCCGCCAGCAGATCGGCGCCGTCCAGGTCCTCGTCCGTCACGACGTCGTAGTCGAGGCCGCGACTCTCGAGCCATTGGATCAGGTGCAGGTCGGCGGGCAGGTGCCGGAGGCCGGAGGCCGCGAAGCCGTTCGCGACCGAGATGTAGCCCGGCCGAAGGTTCAGGATCGGGCGATGCCGTGTCGTGTGGCAGATGCCGCTGCCGTCGCTGTGAAAGTTGTAGGTCGAGAGGCCGAAACCGGGATGGCTGTCCGGCGTCCAGGGCCGGGCGCCCCACGCCGCCGCCTTGGCGAGATAGCCTTCGGTCGTATTGCCGCGGGCGTGGTTCGCGTAGATCACGTAGGTGAAGGTCGGGATGACGACGCAGAGGTCGGCCTGCGGCGCGCCGGGCGCCGGGCGGACGAAGAAGGGGATGTCGTCCTGGCCCGCGTCCGTTTCGACGCGGGCGGCGTAGCAGCCGCTCTTCATGCCGTCCGGCACGGTGAAGACGAAGTCGGTCGCCCAGCGGCAGTCGTCAATGTCGTCGTCATGAAAATGAATGGCGGCGTATTCGGTCGGCCGATGGCGCCAGGACATCTCCTCGCCGGACCAGTTGGACCCGGTCATGGCGCGGGCCGGCAGGTTAACCAGACGGCCGTGTCGACCGCGCGGGCCGACATCGATCACGTCGAGGGACGACATGTTGCGGGAGAAGTCCCAGGCCGCGATCACGTCGGTCATGCCGGCGCTCTGCGCGTGAAGCGCGTGGTCGGGGCTGCGCGCGCGGTCGTGCAGGATCGGGCGCTCGATCTTGCCGTTGAAGCAGGTTTCCGGCCCGGCCTCGTTCAGGGCGGCGATCAGCAGCGGGCGCCCGGCGTCGAGCAGGGCCGGGACGTTGGTCATGGTCTCGGCGAACCCGCCGTCGTCGACGCCGAACTCCGGCGCGATCTGCCCTTGGCCGACGCGCAGCACGCCGGACGCCCGGTCATAGCTGCACCAGACCCTGGCCCAGCGCCGCGACCTGAACCCGGACGTCGCGCAACTGCTGCGGGCCTGAGCGGCTTGCCGACGCTGACGGCCGCCGTCCGGCCGCCGCCGAGACCGATACGCGCCTCGGCGCCTTCCGGGCCGATCGAGAGGGCGAAACCCAGTCCGCGCGCCGCGTCGAACCGCGCGACGACGCCCTGCTCCGGCTTGTCCGGCGTCGTCGGCCAGATCGTCGCCGACGCGGTGAAGGCCGCAAGCCGGTCGAAATCGTTCCCCATATCAACCTCGGCGTAGGAGCCGAGGCGAACCGCCTGCAGGCGGGACGGGTAATCCCCCTCGAACGGCGCCGGGATCTCGGCGGCCAGCAAGACCGGACCGTCCGGATTCGGATCGCCCGAGATCAGGCGGACGAGCCGGGCGCGATATGGCGCTGGGGCGGCGCTCGATACCTTGAACTCGACCGTCTCGCCGGGCGCGACGCTCAGTCGGTCGGCGTAGCCGATAATCGGAATCATGGAGACGCCTTGCTTGCTCAACGGGTTCGGGCGGGCGATCATCGGCGAAGCTTCGCGTTCCCGCAAGAATAGGGCGAATTCTCCATGGCTTACGATCTCGCGGTCCTGGGCGGCCGCATCGTCGATCCGGCGAACGGCCGGGACGAGACGACCGACATCGCGTTCGCCGACGGCAAGGTCGCCGCCATCGGCCCCGGCGTCGGCGACGGCGCGAAAGAGACCATCCGGGCCGCCGGCCTGATCGTGACGCCCGGCCTGATCGACCTGCACACGCATATCTACTGGGGCGGCACGTCGCTGGGCGTCGATCCGGACAAGTACATGGCGAAGTCCGGCTGCACGACCCTGGTCGACGCCGGCAGCGCCGGCCCCGGCAACTTCCACGGCTTCCGCGCGCACATCGTGGAGCCGGCGGAATCGCGCATCCTGGCCTACATAAACGCCAGCTTCGCCGGCATCTTCGCCTTCAGCGGCACGGTGATGGTGGGCGAATCGGGCGAAATCCGCCTACTGAACCCGGCGGAGGTCGTGCGCGTCGGCCGCGAGCACCTCGACATCGTCGTCGGCGTCAAGGTGCGCGTCGGCCTGGTCGCGTCCGGCGGCATCGGCGTCGCGCCCCTCGACATCGCGATCGAAGCGGCGGATGCGCTCGGCCTGCCGGTGATGGCGCATCTCGACCACCCGCCGCCCTCCCGCATGGAGGTCCTGTCCCGGCTTCGGCCGGGCGACGTGCTCACCCACTGCTTCCGCCCGTTCCCGGCTGCGCCGACCCACGCCGACGGGCGCATCCGGGACGAGGTGCTGGCGGCGAAGGAGGCCGGCGTCATCTTCGACATCGGCCATGGCAAGGGCTCGTTCGGCTGGTCGGTCGCCGAAGCCATGCTCGACGCGGGCTTCCCGCCGGACTGCATTTCATCCGACGTGCACACGCTTTCCGAAGTCGGCCCGGCCTTCGACCAGCTCGTCACCATGTCGAAGTTCCTGCATCTCGGCATGGACGTCGCCGATATCGTGAAAGCGTCGACAATCGGCCCGGCGAAGGCGGTCGGCCGGCCGGAACTCGGCCAATTGACAGTGGGCGGGCCCGGCGACGCGACGCTCCTGCGTATTCAGGAAGGCGCGTTCCCGCTGACCGACTCTGGCGGGATCACGGTGGAGGCGCGTCAGCGCTTCGGGCTCGCGGGCTACGTTCGGAACGGCGCCTGGCGGGCGCCGGCCTGACAGGCTGTCAGGGGCGGGCGCGGATCAAGGCAGCGCGCGCGCCCGTTCCAGCGCGTCGGGACCGAGCGCGGCCGCGACCTCGTTGCGCGCCGCCCTGGCATAGTCGACGCCGGCCGCGGCGGCCTTGTCGAACCATTTCAGGGCTTCGAGCGTCGGGGCCTCGCCGCCCCGTTCCAGCAGCAACAGAGCCAAATTAAACTGGGCGGGGCCGAAGCCCTGGACCGCGGCGGCGCGGTAGCGCGCCTCCGCCGCCTCGACGTCGCCGGCTTCGGCGGCGAGGCGGCCGAGATTGAATTCCGCCTCCGGCAGGCCGGCCGCGGCGGCGGCTTCCATGTTAGCTTGCGCAGCCGTCCGATCGCCGGCTTCGAGCGCAATCTGACCGAGACGCAGCTGCGCTTCGGGCAGGCCCTGGTCGGCGGCGCGCCTGATCCAATCTTCGGCCTTGCCCCAGCGGGCTTCCGCATCGGGGCCGAGCGCCTCGATCGCGAGGCCTAAATAGAACTGCGCCTGCGGGTCGCCGGCCTCCGCCTTATAGACGTAGTGGCGGGGCGAATAGCGGAAGTCGTCGAAGGGCGCGATCTGGGCGGCGACCGGCGTGGTCCAGCCCAGGAATGCGAACGCGCCTAGCGCTTGAACAAACGCGCGAAACGCTGGTCGAAGCTTTCGGCCGGCGCCTCGGCGGCGCTCGGCGCCATCGCTGTTTCCGGCGGCGGCGGGGCCGGCGCGGCGGCCATCGGCATTGGCGCGGGCGTGGGGGTGGGGGATGTCGGCGCGGGCAAAGCGGCGGCCGCGGCCTTCGGCGGCGGCTCCGGCGCGATCAGCGGACCGGCGGCCGGCGGCTGTGGGCCGCCTTCGATCAGGCGGTGTTCCTGACCCGGAACCGGCTCCAGCCGGCAGTCCGGCCGGCCGATGGTGCGGTAGCACCAGATCGCTTGCGGCGCCGTCACACGTTTCGCGCCGGGCGCCGCCCAGTCGCGCGCGGTCAGTTCGCTGTCCGTCGGCTGCAAGTCGGCGCAAGCGCCAAGCGCCAGAAGCGCCAGCAATAGGCGTGTTCGCATGAACCCGTGTCCTCGCCATGGCGGGAGGCGATCCCGATCTGTCCGGCAAGTTAGGGTCGTCCTGGCAAATCAAGCGTTAACGTCGACAACGGTCCGGCCCTTGACCTTGCCGGCCAGGATGTCGTCGGCAAGGCCGATAACGTCCTCGAGCCCGACGACGGAGGTCGCCGCGTCGAGCTTCGCCTTGGGCAGGTCGCTCGCGAGTCGGCTCCAGACCTCGGCGCGTTCGGGCTGCGGCGCCATGACGGAATCGATGCCCGCAAGCGTCACGCCGCGGATGATGAACGGGATGACCGTCGTCTTGAGGCCGGCGCCGCCGGCGAGGCCGCAGACGGAAACTGCGCCGCGATACTTCATCGCCGGCAGCAGGCCCGCCAGGATGTCGCCGCCGACGGTGTCGATCGCGCCGGCGAAGCGTTCGGACTGCAGCGGACGCTTGCCGAGCTCCGTCAGTTCTTCTCGGCCGATCAGGCGCTGGGCGCCCAGGTCCTTGAAATAGCCCTCGAGCTCCGGCCGACCGCTGCCTGCGGTGACGTCGTAGCCAAGTTGCGCCAGCACGGCGACGGCGACGCTGCCGACGCCGCCGCCGGCGCCGGTCACCAGGACCTCGCCGCTTTCCGGCCGGACGCCATGGGCTTCGAGCGCCAGGACGCACTGCATCGCGGTGAAACCGGCCGTGCCGATCGCCATCGTCTGCTGGTCGGAAAGCCCGTCCGGCGCCTTCACCAGCCATTCCGCCTTGACGCGGGCGCGAGTCGCATAGCCGCCCCACCAGACTTCGCCGACCCGCCAGCCGGTCAGGATGACGCGCTCGCCCTTTTCGAAGGCGGATCCGCCCGCGTCCTCGACGACGCCGACGAAGTCGATGCCCGGAACGTGCGGGTAGTTGCGGACGAGGCCGCCCTGGCCCTTCAGGACGAGGCCGTCCTTGTAGTTCAGGGTCGAATAGAGCACGCGCACCAGGACGTCGCCGTCGGGCAGGCGGTCCTGATCCAACGTCTGGACGTTCGCGGAAACGCCGTCGTCGCCCTTTTCCAGAAGGATCGCGCGAAAATCTGCCATGGCCTCGCCCTAACGCTTTGCGGTCTTGCCGGAAAGCGAAACGTGCGGCCGTTCCGCTCCTCCCCCCGGAGCATCCTCGGAACGTACGCAGAATCACATACAAGACACGGGCTTGTAACAAATCCTCCCCAGGCGGGGAAGCGTCCGGCCCGTGGCTTGCACAGTAGAGGGCGGCGCTGCCCGTCGGACCCTGAAAATCCAAGGTTTGCGGTCACGCCGTCGGCAGGAATTGCCGGGCGATTTCGACCTATCGGCGCCCGGAGCAAACCAAGAGGCGAACAATGGCGAACTTCGACATGACCGATGCCTATTCGGACGCGAACCTGGAGACTTTCGGCGCCTACCGGCTGATGACCGCCGAGATCGAGTTCGGCGGCGGCGCGGACGGCAAGCAGGTCATCACCTGGCGCGACTACGACGTCACCCCGGGCTTCCCGCGCCTGCGGGCGTTCGTCGATCGCTGGCGTGGCGACAACTGCCTCAGCGTCCGCTCCGTCACGGTGACGGAAATCGAAGAGGCGGCAATGCCGGCCTGCCGGATTTCCCCGCCGTCCGCCGCGATCCACTGATCTATTCGCACCCGCCTGTGCGACGGGCGCGTCAACGCCTATATCGTTCCCGCGAGGGAGATATGCGATGGCGAGTTCTGCAATCAGGGACGACCGCGCGTTCGTCGCGGTCACGGGCGTGGGTACACAGGAGTTCCTGCAGGGCCTTTTGTCCCAGGACGTCGCGAAGGTTTCGACGGGGCGCGCGGCCTATGGCGCGCTGCTGACGCCACAGGGCAAGTTCCTGCACGACGTGTTCATAACCGGCGACGCCGCTGGCCTTACGCTCGAATGCGAAGCGGACCGGTCCGACGATCTGTTGACGCGCCTCAAGCGCTACCGGCTCCGCGCCAAGGTCGAGATCGCGCCGGTCGACGGCTGGGCCGCCGGAATGGTCTGGCCGGCGGGCGCATTGGAGCTTGGCGACGATCGCGGCGCGGGACGGTTCGAAGGCGACGCCTTCGCCTATGTCGACCCACGGCTCGCGGCGCTCGGCGCGCGCGTCGTCGGCCCGCGGCCGGCGGTCGAGGCGGTGACCAAGCGCTTCGACGCGGTCGGCGTGGATACCTACCGGCAGATGCGGCTGGGCCTCGGCGTGCCGGAAGGGGCGGCCGACATCGCCGTCGACAAGGGCTTTCTCCTGGAGAACGGATTCGATGAGCTGAACGGCGTCGACTGGAAGAAAGGCTGCTATGTGGGCCAAGAGCTGACCGCGCGCACGAAGTATCGCGGCCTCGTCAAGCGCCGGCTGATGCCGGTGCGGACCGAAGGCGCCGCGCCCGACGCCGGCGCGGCGCTCGAATATGACGGCAAGAATGCGGGCGAGATGCGCGGCGCCGCGGGCGAAGTCGGGCTTGCCCTCGTCCGGCTGGACGCGTGGCGCGCGGCGGCGGAAGCGGGCGCGCCCTTGTCGGCGGGCGAGGCGAAGCTGTGGCCGGCAAAGCCGGAATGGGCCCGGTTTCAGTGAGCCTGGTTGACCGGATGGCGGTCTGGTCGGGCGACATCACTACGCTCGACGTCGACGCCATCGTCAACGCGGCCAACACGTCCCTTTTGGGCGGCGGCGGCGTCGACGGGGCGATCCACCGCGCCGCCGGCCCGGAGCTGCTGGCCGAATGCCGGACCATCGGCGGCTGCCCGACCGGCGAGGCGCGCATCACTGGCGGATACCGGCTGCCGGCGCGCCATGTCGTCCACACCGTCGGGCCGGTCTGGTCCGGCGCGCGCGACGACGACCCGGCGCTCGCGGCCTGCTATCGGAATTCGCTCCGGCTCGCGGCCGACAACGATTGCAGGACAGTCGCGTTTCCGGCGATTTCGACCGGCGTCTACGGTTTTCCGTTCGATCGGGCGGCGCGTATCGCGATCCTGACCACGGCGATGGAGCTGGAACGTCTGGCTTCGATCGCGCGGGTCACCTTCGTGCTGTTCGGCGAAGACGCGGCCAGCCGTTTCCGCGAGATCTTCGCCGAGGCTACTTCGACCTGATCGGCTTCGGCATGTGTTCCGGGTCCCAGTCGCCGAAAAACGGCGAGTCGCCGATGCCGGCGTCCGAGAACGGGAAGTCCGCCTCGATCCGGTAGATCGAGCCGCGCGGGCGCAGTTCGGACGAGAACAGCGAGAAGCCGGAAACCCGAAAACTCTCTCTGCGGAAGCCGGCATAGCGTTCGAGGAAGCGGCGCGTCCGCTCCAGTTCCGGCGGCTGGTTGAAGCGGGCGACGGTTACGTGCGGCCGGAAGGCCCGGCGCTCCGGCGCGAAGCCGGCCTTGCGGCAGGCCCGCTCGACCTTGTCCTGCAGCGCGATCAGCGGCGCTTCGGGCGCAAGCCCCATCCAGAGCGTCCGCACGCCGGCCCCGCCTGAGAACTGGCCGGCCCCGGCGCAGGCGATTGCGAAGGACGGCATGTCGATGCGCGTAGGTCAGGTCCTCGGCCTGGCCGCCGTCCGTCTCGCCGAGGAAGCGCAGCGTCACGTGCATGTTTTCCGGCGGAGTCCAGCGCGCGCCGGGCACGCCCTGCTGGATGGAGGCGATCTCGCGGCGGACCCGATCGGGCAGTTCGATCGCGATGAACAGGCGCATGGCGCCTCCCTTCAGGCGGCGGCCAGTCGTGCGGCCTCCGCGGCTTCGGTCTTCGCGCGCTCGGTCTGGCCGAGCGCATTGGACGCTCTTGCGGCGCGGCGCCCGGCGTCGGCGTTCCGCGGAAAAAGCGCCGTGCGCTCCGCTAGAAGCGCCTGCGCCAATCGCCACTGCTCGTCCCGCATCGCGGCGTCGATCAAGAGCTGCTGGAACACGTCCCTTGGGGCGTGGCTGCCGCCGATGGCGCGCCACTGGTAGCGAACGGGCGCCAACTCGCGCACCGTCTGCCCGTAGTCGCCGGCGCCGTAGGCGGCGATACCCCGCGCCATCGGCCCGGCGACGTCGCGGTAGACCGGCGTCCAGGCGTCGGCGGTCGAGCGCGCTGCAAGCGCCGTCGCGGCGGCGGCGCTGCGGTCGTTCTGACCGGCGCCG
>DAINCG010000081.1:11748-13845 GCA_036732525.1 Pseudomonadota bacterium
AGGTCGTTGAACGGCAGGATGTGGTCGGTCGCCTTTCGCGCGGCGACCTCCGCCAGGCGATCCCAGCGGTCGCCACAGGCGACGTCGCGCGTCTTCAGCCGCATCAACATCGCGGCGGCGTTCGCGATATCCAGCCCGTCTTCCGTCTCTTCCTTGCGGAATCGAGTGTCGTAAAGCTCCAGGACGGCGTCGTGTTCGTCGAGGTCGAGGTGATAGAGCGCCTTGTGCCACCAGACGTGGTTGGCGAAGTTGTGGACCTTGCCGTCCCAGTCCGCGCTGCCGCCGTCGATCCAGGCGATGCCCTCCCGGCTGCGGCCCTGCATCTCCAGCACGTGCGCGACGGCGTGCACCGACCAGGAGTCGCTCGGGTCGAGTTCGACGGCGCGGCGGCCGAATCTCTCGGCGGCGGCATAGTCCCCTGCTTCTTCCAGGCCGAAGGCGCGCATGCCGAGCACGGCGGCGTAGCCCGGCATGTCGGGCCGCCAGGCCGGGAGGACGCGCGCCACGGAATCCCGATGCTCCGCGATGTCGCCCAGATAGAAGTGGAGATAGTGGGCGAGCTTCAGGGCCATGATGTCATGCGGCCACGACATCAGGATGGTTTCCAGCAAACGCACGGCTTTGCGCAGATCGCCGGCCGTCCAGGCCGCGAGGGCCTCGGCGTGCAACTGTTCGCGCCGGTCGCCCTTCTCCTCCGCGAGCGTGGTCGCCTTCTCCGAGGCGGCGGCGGCGCGCTCCAGCAGCGGCTTCAGGACCATGAGGTGATAGATGTATCCGGCGGCCGCTTGCACGAGCGGCGCTTCCGCGTCGCCCTTCATCGCCGCGCGCAGCCGGTCGCCGGTGTCGACCCGGAAGCCGACATATGCGTCGATCAACGCGTCGAGCGCATCCCGCGCGGCCTCGTCCGCGACGGTCACGGACAGACCCCGCTTATCCTTCAGTTGCGGCATGCATTGCGTTCCTTGACGTTGGCGTCCTGCCTGTCAGGCCGATCGATTTTAAGGAAGTCGGCCAATCTGCGGGTTAAGACAACCCTATCCCGGGTTTCGCATTCCCAAACGACCAGCACATGCCAGCCGTCCTCGACGAGCGCGGCGACGTTCGCGGCGTCGCGCGCGACGTTTCGGGCGATCTTGGCGCGCCAGTAGTCGCGGTTAGTCTTGGGCGTGCGGGCGCCCCGCTTGCAGTCGTGGCCGTGCCAGAAGCAGCCGTGGACGAAGATCACCTTCGCGTCGCGGGCGAATACCAGGTCCGGCGTGCCGGGCAGGCTCTTCCGATGCAGCCGGAAGCGTCGCCCGAGCCCGTGGGCGATCCGCCGTACGATGCGTTCCGGCCCGGTATCGCCGGAGCGGACGGCGCGCATCGTCTTCCGCCGTTCGGGCGACGGCGCGCGATCGAGCTTCGGCAGCGGCGGCATTGCGGTCGGGTCGGGCCTTTCGCTTCCGGGTCAAGCCGGTATATGTGGCGGGAAACACTTACTCGAAAGCGTAACTGCCATGACCAGCGACGAATTGGCGCTTCGCCAGGCGGTGATCGATACCTGCCTCGCGATGAACGCGAGCGGCATCAACCAGGGAACGTCCGGCAATGTCTCGGCGCGCTGGGGCGACGGCCTGCTGCTGACGCCGTCGGGCGTGCCGTATGATGAACTCGCGCCCGACGACATCGTCGCGCTCGACCTCGATGGCGGCTTCACGGCGAAACCGGGCCTCAAGCCTTCCAGTGAGTGGCGCTTCCACGTCGACATCATGCGCGAGCGGCCGGACGTGCAGGCCATCGTCCATACGCATTCGATGTATGCGACGACCATCGCGATCAAGGGCCTCGACATTCCCGCCGTCCATTACATGATCGCGGCGGCGGGCGGCCCGACGATCCGCTGCGCGCCCTATGCGACCTTCGGCACGGCGGAGCTGTCGGAACACGCCGTCAGGGCGCTGGAGGGGCGGCATGCCTGCATCCTCCGCCATCATGGCGTTATCGCCTGCGGCCCGAACCTGAAGCGCGCGCTCTGGCTCGCGGGCGAGGTCGAGACCCTCGCCAAGCAGTTCCACCTCTCGATGATGCTGGGCGAACCCTCGATCCTGCCGGACGACG
>DAINCG010000082.1:0-10803 GCA_036732525.1 Pseudomonadota bacterium
GAGGACGAAGCCGGGATGGACGAGAAGATCCTCTCCGTCCCGGTCGACTCCCTGCATCCATATTACGCGGGCGTCGCCTCATATCGCGCCCTGCCGCAGATCCTGCTCGACCAGATCACCCACTTCTTCCAGCACTACAAAGACCTGGAAAAGAACAAGTGGGTGAAGGTCCATCGTTGGGCGGAGGCGGAAGAGGCCTCTCGCCTGATCGAGGCGGCGATCGCCCGAGCGGCCGACGCGGCCTGAAGGCGTTCACGCGGGCGTGCCCGGCGCCTCCAGTGTCTCCCAATCCTGGTCGCCGATCGCGAGGATACAGGTGAAGCCTTCGGGGCTGGTGCTGAGCAGCGTCCAGCCGCCGTTCGGCCCCACCCAGACTTCGACCACCCGGCCGTCCCGCGAAAGCGCGATCTGCGCCGGCCGTTCGCCGAAGCGCTTCTTCAACGGCTCCACAATCTCGGGCCGTCTGGCGCAGCCCTGGGCCGCCGCCGGCCGGGGCGCCAGCACGAATGCCGCGAGCAGCAAGGCTGCGCCCATCAACAGATAGAGAGGCAAGCGAGGATCGAGCCGCATCACTTCGCTCTCCCCTGCAACTTCTCGAACGTGCGCAATCCGCCGAGACCCAACAGCGCCGTCAGGATCGTGATCAGGTGCTGCATGGCGAGTTCGGGCGGCGGCGCGGCGACGCCGCCGGCAAGCGCCAGCCCCCAGGCGATCAGGTCGCGCAGGATGAAGGAATAGGCGAGCGCCGCGCCGCAGACCCAGCCGACGAAGGGCCGCCAGCCCGCGACGAAGACGCTGCGGTGCTGCGCTTCTACCTTGTTGATCTCCGCCTGGACGAGGCCGGGCCGCTGGGCGAGGCGCAACAGCGCCTCCTCCTTTCCCAGCCGTTCTTCGTCGGAGGTGAAAAGGTCGTCGAGAATTGTCCCGACGGCCTTGACGGGCTCGGCGACGCCGGCCCCCAGGATCGTGCCGAGAAGGCTCATGCGATGTCTCCGGACCGGCTCATTCGGTTTGCGCATAGGGGCCGGCGTCGACCAGTTCGAAATGCGGCAGGTCATGAAAGGACTGGTCCTTCCAGGCGAGATCCCCGTCCCAGTCGCCGCCCCAGCGCAGCCGGACGCCCAGGGCCGCCGCCGTCGCCAGCACAAAGCCGGCGAACAGATAGAAACGACGATGGTCGTTCCAGTCGACCGGCCAGGGACAGGCGTCGATCGCCAGCGAGGGGGTCCGGTTGTGCTTGCTTTGCGGGAACCTCAGCTTGGACTTCCCGCTGTGGAACGCGGCGTCCTGTTCGGCCTGGCCGCGATGACCTTCGATGACGGCATGGTCAAAATGCGGAATGACCGCATTGAAGACGGCCTGCAGCGCGGGATGCGCCTCCGCCAGATTCGCGCGACTGCGCGCGCCATAGCTCGGCATGTTTGATCTCCTTTTGTTCCAGATTTTCTGTCATTTCGACGGCTTGGCGTCCTGGCGACGCTGATCGCTCAGCAATGTCAGGCGGTCGATTGCGCGGCCGATATAGTCGAGGCGCGCATTCGCGCCGGCCAGTTCCGCACGAAAGGCGTTCAGGCCTTCGCCCTGGGCGTTCACCCGGTCCCAGATCCGGACGCGTTGATCGATCTGGAACGCATAGTTTTGCAGCGTCGTTTCGGCGAGTTCGACGTAGCGCAGCTCGAGCGTCGTCACGCGGCTGTCCATTTTTGAGGCGAACCAAACACCCGCGGCGGCCTGCGCCAGAAGACCGACGATCAGACTGATCGAGTAGGTTCGGTTCAGCCGCCATCCGTCCGGTTCGGCGCCCGGCATCACGCGGCGGTCCCGTCGGCTGCGGCGCGCCGGGACCGCAGCAATGCGTCTCGCAGCGCGAAAACCGCGTCGGCGACGGCGAGCTGGTCTTCGGGCCGGGCGTCAATTCCGTACCGGTTCGTGTGCCGCTCCAGGTAGCGGAGCAGCGTCTCCATCTGTTGTGGCGTCATGATCTGTTCCTCAGCTCAGCGCGACGGTTCCGGACCGCACCGTCCCGTCCGAACCCTTCAGCTTGATCGTGACGGTCGTGTCGTCCGTCGCCTCGAAGACGACGTCGCCGTTGTTGACGGGAGTGACGCTCGCGCCCGGCGCCAGCCCGATCGCGCCGGCGACATGAAGCGGATAGTCCGGATCGGCGCCGGTCGCGACGCCGAAATTGCCGCCTTGTCGGCAGACATAGCTGTTCTCGACGCCGTTGCCGGAGAGGCGGAAGCCGGCGTCTCCGCTGCCGTCGCCCTTCTGGCCGATCAGCGAGACATCCCCCGTTGTGTTCGTATCCTTGAACAGGCGGAGCGCGCCCGCCGCCGTCGTGATCTCCGGCATGTCGATATCGACCCAGGTGTTCGAATTGCCATTACGCCCGTTGATGCCCTCAGAGTGATCCACCTGGAGCGATCCGCCCGAGACGTAGAGCGGATCGCCCGCGGCGGCCGCCGTTCCGACGATCAGCGAACCGCTCACCGCTCGCGCCGCCTGAACGCCGTCGACCTGCATCACGACCGCGCCGTCGCTCGCGGGTGCGGCCAGCGTGAGCGTCGCGGCCGAAACGTCGCCCGCCGTCAGCAGCGCATTTCCGGCGCTGTCATGCTCATTACCGGCAAGATCGAGGTATGCGCCGCGGGCGACCCCCGCGTCGCCGCCGCCTGAAATCATTGCACGCAGCGGATCACCACCATCCAACGTCTCGGCGAGGAGCTTGAAGACGCCGTTCGTGGCGTCGGCGGCCGTCGAACGATAGTCGCTGTAGAGCAAGTCGTTCGCGACATGCAGGCGGTTCGCGACCTTGAGCGAGCCTTCCGGCGTGACGTCGACGCCTGGGAACAGCACGTTCTCCGCCGACCCGGGCGGGCTCACCAGCAGCTGCAACCCCATGGCGGCGGAAGTGTCCGCGCTGAAGCTCTCGCCCGCATATGCCACGACGCCAGCGCCCGTGTAGGGGTTGAGCGTCGTCTTGTCATCGTCGTTGGTGCCGAACAGCAGTCCGGGCGTGTAGCGGTTGGGCGCACCGATTGTGTGAACGCCGGCGCCGCTGGACGAAAGTGCCAGCGATGTGCCGGCGATCGCGTCCGGCATCGTCCGCGCCAGTCGGAAACGCCCGTTCGCCGCATCGACGTCGAACACGACATAGTCCATCAAGCCGGCCAAGGGCGCCGGCAGCGTCCCGTCCGTCGCGACCCAGACCCGGTCGCCGAACCGGTAGTTTTCGATGGCCTCGACGCCGACCTCGACCTCGCCCGACGCCGCGTTGCTGACCGTGAATGCATCGCCCGCAAGCGCGATCGACAGGTCGTCCGCGATGAAGCGCATGGCGGCCAAGTTCTGGTCCGTCTGCTTCGAACCGACCTGGCCGGAACTCACGACGAAGCCGGTCACTGCGCCCCGTGTCGCCTGCACAGCGTTGGCGTTCGTGCCCGTAACGCTGTTGCCCCAGACCTGGCAGGTCTTGTCCGTATCGTACGAAAAGGGCGTGGCGCCGTCGGGGCCTTCGATGTATATCGCGACGGCGTCCAATCCGATGTTGTGGATGTCGTTGCCGATGACACGGCTGTTCGGGTGCGAGTTCGCCGCCAGCCGAATGCCCTTGCCGCCGGCGCCGCTGCCGCGTTCTGCTAGCTTGTTGAACAGAATGTCGACGCCCGGCGTCGGGCCTTCGACATAGATGAACGTGTCTTCGATGTTGCGCAGGTTGTTGGTCGCGATGATCAGTTCCGACAGAACGTCCTTCCGCGACACGACTTCGAACTTGTTGATGTAGATGCCGAACCGGCAGCCGTTCGCGATATTGTCGACGAACTTCGCGCCGATCCGCCCGAAGCACTCGTTGGGGTCGGCGCTGCCGCCGTCCTGGACGACATAGCCGGCATACCAACCGCCAAGGGCCTGATTGCCGGCGATGTTGCAGTCCGTCGCCCAGCCTTCCGTGATGCCAAACGCGTACTGGTTCGCGTTGGATGACGGCGCCGACTTCGGCAATGTGCAGATCGCCGTATTGCCGCTGATGTTTGTTCCGGGCGAACGGTTGGTGATCGCTTGCGGCCCGTCGCTCTCGAAGTAGTTGTTGCGGATATTGAGGGCGAAGTTGTTGCCGTGGCTCGTGATGCCGGTCTGCTTGAAGCCGGTCAACCGAAGCCCTTCGACCGTGTGGCCAAACCCGATGACGCCGTCCTGGTCAGCGGTCATATCGACCGCCTGCGAACCGCCGCGGATGACGCCGCCGCGCAAGGCGCAGTTCTGTGAGCTGATCAGCTTGACGTAGGCGAGCCTGGTCTTGTCGCCGCTGACATCGATCTCGTCGCCGAACGTCGAGGCGCAATCCCGGACCTCGCATTCCAACGAGTCCTCGACCTTCACACCGATGCAGGCCGCGTCGCGCGAGACGAACCGGCAGTTCTCGACGATCGCCTGCGCTGCGTACTTCAGCGCGATCACGCCGCCGCGCATGTCCGCATCGACATCGAAGTCGAACCCGCGGATGACGACGTTCTCGATCAAGTTGAGCTTCTGCACGGTCGCGCGCTCGCGCGACGTGTCGAAGTATGCGCGGACGTCCGAACCGTTCGTCGTGAAGGCAACGTCGTTGGCGCCGGCATCGCCCAGCGCCTGACTGGTCGCGATCTGGAATCCGCCCAGCCGAACGGTGTGCGCGCCCGCGGCGTCGTCGGCGAACGTCACGGGGGCCGCGCCCGCGATTGCGTCCGCCGCCGTCTCGAACAGCTGAAACGTCCCGGCGCCGACGTTGATGTTGCCGACATAGTAGTCGCGATACCAGTTGACGCCGGTCGGCAGTCGGCCGGTGGACGGCGTCGCTCGCGACGGATCGATGCCGCCGTTCGTCCAGATACGGATCGGATCGCCCGCGCTCCAGAGCGCGGCGTTCCCGGCAGTCCCGAGCGTCAGCGTCGCCGTAGCGTCATCGAAGGCGACCGTATCCGCCGTGAAATTCGTCGCCCAGTATTTGACTCCGGCGGAAACGCCCGACGGCTGAACCGAACCCTTGATCTGGACCGGCACGCAACCCGTGCCGTTCGAGTTGGAGCCGACGAAGCGGACGGCCGCCGGCCCGACGTCGAACGTTTCCGTCGTATGGTCGGCCGAAGCGTCGAAGCCCGTCTCGTCGGCCAGGTCGGTGTTGTAGTCGTCGAAAACCAGACCCTGGTCGGTCCGGAACTCGGTCGACGTCAGCCCCGTGCCGACGACCCGACGGATCTCGCCGAAGTAGGTCTGCTGGGCGAAGCCTGTCGGGAATCCGACACGGCGATCGCCGGCGTCGGCGGAAAGGGCGCTCCGCTGACTGACGAACCGGACGAAATCGCCGTCCGAAAGCCCGTGCACGCCGTCCGTCGCAAAAGCGTAGGCGCCGGCCCGGTAAGCCCGGTCGCCCGGATCGGGGTAGTCGGGCGCGAGCGGCGTCGCCGTCCCCGGCCCGTAATCGTATCCAGCGTCGGCGGCGCCGACTTCGAAGACGATCCGACTGCCGGCCCCGTCCGGGCAGCGGATGGTGACGCCGCCGCGCGTCTCTGCGACCAGGTGGACGTTCGACTTCAGCCGAACCTTGCCATCGACCAGATAGGCGCCGCGCGGGAAGTATAGCCGCCCGCCAAACGGATATGTCGCGACCGTCTTGATCGCCTGCTCGATCGCGTCCCTGTCGCCCGTCGCATCATCGCCGAGGACGCCGAACCATTTGACGTTCAGCGGACCGTCGAACGCGCGCATCCAAGCGCCGGATGCGGCCGCCGTGTCGTTCGCCCTGACGTAGACGCCTTCGTTCTGATCCGCCGCGACCTGGGTCGAGAGATCCTGGCTCTTGAAGACGAAATAGCCTTCCCTGCCGGCCTCGGTCAGGTAGACGCCGCCGTACTCCGACGTGGGCAAGGCCTTCAGCTGCGTCCGCGTCGCGACCGTCATTTGTGCGACGACCGCATCCGAAGACCCGAGCGACAGGCCGCCGCCGCTGATCCGGCCCAGCAAGTCGCCGGCGCGGTTCCAGAAACGATGCGCGTCCTGGCCGATATCGTAGTCGTAGACCGGCTGACCGGCGAGCGCGAACCGGTAACTTGAGCCCGCCTTCGGCACGTTCGTCGCCAGCACATCGTCACGCCAGTTCACGTAGGGCCGGTCGCCCGACGATTGGCCGAAGCTGTCCGCGAAGTAGAGCGCTTCGCGAACGGTGGAGCCTTTGGCGATGAACGCATCGTACGCATTCGTCGCATCGCTGCTCTCGTCTTTCGCGAAGTCGTGGATGATGGTGGCGTCGGTCCGCGCGGAGAAGCCCAGGATCTGGTTCTCCCCCGCATCGACGCCGAAGCGAACCCCGTACTCGTGAATACGGAAATTGGCGTCGGACACGGTGCACCGCCGCGCGTGATCGAAGTCGATCCCGGTCTTCCCGCCGCCGAAGAGACAGGAGAAGAAGCCGATACGCTGGGCGCCCCGGCAGAGCTTCACGCAGGCCTCGGCGTTCGGGTCGATCCAGCGCAGCCGGAGGTTTAGGTCGTCGACCACGATCGCCGCCGCGGCTGCGGGGGCCGCCGCGAACTCGATGGCGTGCTGGATCTCGACCGTCCGATCGCCGGAGCCGGGATCGCCGAGTTCGACATAGGCTGGCGAGCCGGCGACGGCGTCGGCGTAGCTTGCGGCCAGCTTGAACGTTCCGGCGCCCACATCGATCGCCGTCGCAAAATAGTCGACGCCGGCGGAGAGGTTCGCCGGCAATGCGCCGCCCGCCGAAACGCGCACGATGCGCCCTTTCGCGGGCGTTACGCCGTCGGCTTTCAGCAGCTCGCGAATGTTGGTCGTCCCGATCGAAAGCTCGTCGTCACTGGCGGTGAAGGCGAAGGCCTTTTTGTTCGCATCGACCACATAGTAGGCGCCGCCCGCCGCCACGGGCGCGCCGCCGACCGACACGGCGACGGCCCGGCCCGTCTCGGAACTGCCGTGGGAGGGCCGTCCGTTCAGGCGAAACGCCTTGGTCGCCCCGTCCCCCGTTTCCGCCAGCAGCTCGAGCCTGGCCGGCGCGCCGAGCGGGTTCGCGCCCTGACCGAAATCCACTTCCGGTTCGTGAACGCCTGCCGCCGTCACGGCGAAGTCGACGCCCTCCGTCAGCGCTTGCCGTGATCCGTTGACGGCCGACACATACTCCGCGGCAAGATGCGCCTTCTCGGTCAGGACCTTGGCCGGCGTCACGTCGGAGCGGATTTCGCCATAGTCGAAGACGGTGGTCGCGCCGTCGCCCGCGAACTCCTTCGATTCCGTTTGGATCTCGCCATAGGCGCGGCAGTTGTGGAACGAGATGCCGTCCGGGCCGCCGACGCCGTCCGCCTCTGCGCGGACCTCGATCAGATGTTTTGGATAGGCGTTCGTGGCATTGACCTGGGGCTTGGCGCCGTCCGTTCCGAAGATGCAGTCGGTGAAGCGGCCGTCGGCTGCGCCGAACGCGCCGTTCGGGCCTTTCCGGCCATCGATCACGACGCCGTAGCTGAAGCCCCGGAATTCGCATTCGTCGACGCGGAACTGATAGGCGCGCGCGGCATGCAGGCCGATGTGGTCGTCGCCATCCGTCGCCGTATCGTCGTCGCCGACGAACAGCAGGCGCGCGACCCGCCAGCCGACGGTGCGCGCCGGCCCTGCAGCCTCGCCCGGGCTGTCGGCCATGGTGAGGCCGTCGCTGCGGCGACAGATCACCATCGTCCGTGCGCCGCTCTCGCCATAGAGGCGCGTGTTGTCATAAATGTCGATCGGCTGCGTGATCAGGTATCCCACGGACGGCGTGGTGGCGCGCGCCTCCAGGCCGTTTTCCTTGGCGTAGAGCATGCAGGCGTTGATGGCGGCGGCATCGTCGGCGACGCCGTCGCCGACCGCGCCGAACTGCTTCCAAGTCACGAAATTGGCCGCCCCCTCCGCGAGGGCGCGGGCCGGGCCGTAGAGCGGCTCAGTCATCTATCTTTCTCCGAAGTGTTGTGAGCTCTGGGACGGGGCCGGGACTAGCGAACCAGGTAGCCCGAGAAGTGGGAGACGCGGTCGGACCCGCCTGCCACGCCGACGACGTCGCCCGCTTCGCCGGCGACGGTCGCCAGCACGCGCGCCGTATCGCCCGACGCCATCTCGATCAGGACCGAGATTGCGAGCGTCAGCGTCGAAGGCACATTCGCGTCCGGCATATGGCGGGCGACATGATCGACGCCCGCCGCCGCCAGCGTCACCGCGATATCGTTCGCCGCCGCGGTCATGCCGGTCAGCGTGACGGCGGCGTTCAGTTGATAGAGCCCGGTCGTCGGCGCCGTCATGACCCCGGTCGATGCATCGAAGCACTGGCCGTCGTCATAGGTCTCGATATCGAACAGGACGGCCGCCGCGCCGCCGGCGCCGGTTTGGCTGGCCACGGTCGCGCCGACCCGCGCGGCGAATGCCGCAGCCGCGCGCCCCGCTTGATTCAGGCTGTGCGCGGCGACGATGTCGCCAGCGTTCAGACCTTCGGCGAACACGATCGATGAGCCATCGACGCTTTGATAGTCGGCCGGGTCGACGACGAGGCCGTTGACGGTCACGAATGACGCGCCGACGACATGGGCGAGCGCAAACGTCTTCTGGCCCGCCGCGGCCGTCGCCGTCTCGGCCGAGAAAACGGACGTCGACTGAATCGCCGCCGTCAGCCGGAGGAACTCGAGCGCGGTCTGCCCGATAGCGATCGGCTCGATCGCGTCGACCGCGAACTCGCGCGCCGCATTCATCGCCCCGCGCGCGACGAAGATGCGCGTTCCGGCGACGACGTCCCGGGCGCCATCGAAGTCGGGCGCACGCGCCCAGGCGCCGCTGTCCGCGACATAGACACCGTTCTCGGCCGCATTGGCCTGGTTCTTCACGAGGACGCGGTCGCCAGCCGCCAGCGCCACGCCGTCCACTGTCTGCAGGCCCTCAAGCGTCAGTGCGTCGGTGGAGGCGACGCGCGCGGGCGCCTTGATCGCGACGGCGCCGGATACGCCCCTCAAACGATCGTTCAGTAGTTGAGTCATGTCTGTCTGCTCCAAGAATCAAGCGGGCCGCCCCGCGGGACGGCCCATGTCCGGTCGGACGGCTGGAAAGCGCTCAGGTCCGTCGCAGGTAGTTCTCGATCGCGCCGCCGTGCTGGCCGGCAAAGCTGACGCCCTCTTGGAGCGCGCCGAGGTTGGCGGCGCGTCTGGAAGCGCGGCCGCGAAAACGCGTCAATCCGGCGTAGAATTCGTCGCCCTGAGCGGCGACTTCGCCGCGCGCGAGCTGCGCCAAGGCGTTGTAGCGGCCAAGGCCGGCCAGCTCCTGCAGCGCGGACCGCGCCGAACCGTCGCCGCCGCCGCCGCTCGCCGCTGAAACCGCCCGATATCGCGACTCCTGCAGCTCGGATCGGCGATGCGCTTCCTCCGCCGCGCGCTGCGCCGTCGCGCGTCTGATGCCGGCCTCACGTCGCTGGTAGGCGGCTTGGGCCTCCGCCTGCGCCGCCGCCGCCTGGCCCGCGTTGATCTTGCCCAGGATGGTCAGTCCGGCGGACGCCACCTGTAGGGGCAGTGCGAGTGCTCCCATATCCATTCCTCTCGATTGTCTGTGACGTGCGCGGGCCGAAACCCGCACCGGGCCAGGAAATTCCGGCTCCTCGGGTAGCGGGGATCGGGCTCCGCGAAGACGGGCAGCCTGAGCGCCTCGGCGTTCGCGAGCGTCGCCCGGACCGCGCCAACGAGCGCCCGCAATATCCATGAAAGCCTTCACGCCGCGCGCCTCGAATGCGAGCCCGCCAACCCCGATCACTTGGCCAACGCCGTTCTCGACGACGACAGCCTTGATCCGGGTTGGCGGCGGCCGGCCGTAGAAGCCTGCAAGGTCGGCCCGGGTCGCAGGCCGTACCGCGTCAGCGCTCGACGGTTTCAAGGTCGATCGCCAGCGCCAGCACCGTGACCGGCTTCGGCGCTTCCGCCCTTAGGCAAACCCGGGCGTCGGTCGTCCAGGCTCCGCCAAACGGCGCGCCGTCGAAATCGTACTCGGCGAACACCGTATCGGGATCAACGGCCGCGAACGCCGGCTTCGCCGGCAGCGGCGTCAGGTTCGCGAAGTCCGGCCCGAAGCGCACGCCGTCCGCGTGAACGTCCGCCAACAGGAAGGACAGCCGGTTGACCCGCTTCGGCTGCATCAATGCCGTGCCTTTCCGGGCGCCGTAGGCGAGCTTGATGCTGCGATATCGGGCCTCGTAGGGCAGTCCGGCCATGGCAGCCTTCGCCGGCGCGCCTGAAATCGCGACTTTCCCGTCAGCGACGGTCTGGCGCGCGCGTTCCGACCCGTCGGCCCAGACGACGACTTCCTCGCCCTCCAGATGCGTTAGACCCGAAATCTGGCTCGCCGCCGCGCCCGAATGGACGACGAAGCTGTCCGCCTGCAGGTTCAAAGCGCCGCCCCGGCACTCGCGCTCCAGCGCCCAGCGTTCGTGGCAACGCCGCGCCCCGCCATCGGCAAAACGCCGGACGGTATAATAGACGGCGTCTTCCTCCGCCGACGGCATCACGACGACGTCCTCGATGACGCCGTCGGTCTCTATCTCGATCCAGCAGCGCACGTTTTCTGCGGGATCGCTGATCAACACCGCCGCCGTGCCGTCGGAACGGACGACGTGAATTCGCGTATCCGGCTGGTGCTGTACGGCAAGCCGTTTGAGACCGGCGCGACCGAGCTCCGGCGCGAGCGCCGTCAGCCGCGCCGTCTCCGTCTCGCCGCCGTTCCCGCCGCCGGCCTCCAGCACCTCGATGCCGGCGCGCT
>DAINCG010000082.1:10813-13813 GCA_036732525.1 Pseudomonadota bacterium
ATGCGCCCGTCGACGATCGCGGCCGGAACGGACGCCGCCCCGCCGGTGGCGAACCGGCTGAGGTGACAATTGTCCGGCGTCAGCGGCTCGTCGAGGGACGACGACCGCGCCTCCAGTGCGCCGCCGAGCGCGCCCAGCGTCAGCCGACGGCCGGCCGCCAGCCAGGCGATGACGTCCGAAGGGCCGTCGGTGATCGTCTTCGAGATCGGCCCGGCGTCGCCTTCCAACGCCGCATCGAAGCTCTCGAACGCGTCGGAGACGGAGGCCCAGAGGCGACCCCGGCCGGCCCACCAGAGCCGGCCTTGGAAAAGCGCGACCGCCGTCGGCCAGCCGCGTGCGTTGGACCATTCGCCTTCGGCCCAGATCTCCGTCGGCTCGGTCTCGCCGAACGGCTTCAACACATGCGCCCTGGCCGTTCGCGCGCTCTTGACCGAGGTGACGCGCGCCATGCCCTCGATCGCGCCGCGGTCGAAGCTGAGGCTGAGCCTGGCCGGCGCGCCGGCGCCGAAGTCTTCGGCTTTTACGCCGACGCGATAGAAGATGATTTGGTTATCGAGCCCGTCGTTGATCTTGCGTCCTGCCGTCGGCTGGATCGCCTCGACATCCTCCCAGGCGCCCTCGACGCCGACGGACCGCTGGAGCGTCACGACATGGTCGGCGCCGCCGGCCCGCGCGACCGCGAACGCCCGGTCGTCGTCGACGCCGGTCACGCGGATCGCGCCGCTGAAAACGTCGATTGCCGGGTCCTGCGCCGCAGCCGTCTCCTCCACGCGCTGACCCTAGCTGGTCATCCGGAAGAGCGCGCCAAGATGGCCCGGCAGGAAGACGTCATTCGACGCGGTCAAGGTAATGTCGCCCGAAAGCCCAGACGGCTGGAGCGTCGTCCGGGTCAGGTTTTCATCGCGGAATGGGCCGTCCGGCGGCGCAAAGTCGACAACCGACCAGGAGCGCGGCCCCCGACGTTCCACCCGCTGCGGCTCACGCCCGTCGCAGGCGAGGAAGACGACGTCGCGCGATTGCGCCCAACGCAGTCGGGCCATGTCGGCCGATCCGAACGGTGTCGTAATGACGACCGGTCCTCCGGTTTCGATGGCGGCGCTTCTGACGATGGCCGTGGTCTCGCCGCGATGCGCAAACTCAATGAAGAAGGCGCCGCCGGTCGGCGTGAACGCCAGCGAGTGCCAGCCCGGCCCCAATTCGGTCGCCGCCAACAGGTCGTCCCCGCCGGCCTCCGTCCCGATGCGAAGCTCGACGCTGCCCAGGTGGATCTGCACGCGGATGGCGTGCTCCAGTCCGGTCTCGCCCGCCGCGACCGTCACCTGCCGCCGCCTTTTGGCGGCGCCGAAGCCGTCGCCCTGCAGCGTCATCCAGCCGGAAGCGCCGGCGGACTGGCCGCCCGGCTCGTCCGCGTCCACCCAGCCCGTGAGATTGGCGTCAAAGCCGTCGGCGCCGATGCTGGCGTGGACGTTCGGCCGGCTCAGCAGTTCGTCGCCGATCCAGACCCGACAGCTCTGCCAGGTCATCTCCAATCGGGCCTGATCGTCGACCTCGAAGACGAAGGGGATGGTGACGGACGGGAGGCCGTTCCGCGTCTCGCCCGTATAGCGCATACCGGGCCGCAGCATCATCGAGCCGAGCGCGCGCGGCATCCAGTTGGTCTGCTCGGCCGCGGCGAGCCTGAGCGACTCGAGGTCGACGCGCGCGAGTCCGAGCGGCGACAGAATCCCGCGATTGAATGCGAGCAGCGGCGGCGTCACTCTCATGGCGCGTACCCGCCCTGACGCCAGCTCCCGGAGACGCCGCCCTGGCGCGCCCGTACCCAGCGTCCGGTCGGCGCGAAGCGCGGCGATTGGTTCATCGCGTCGCGGCTGCGGGCGATGGCGAAGGCGTGTTCGGCCGCCGCCTCCATCCGCTGGATCTGCGTCTCGGCCTTGTTGAATCCATGTGCGGCCACGGCGGCAAGCCATCGGGCCGCGGCGTCGGCGAGCGAGCCCGGCCAGCGCGCGAGATCGCCGCCATAGGCCGGATCATCGGAGACGTAGCTCACATAGAGCGTCTCGACGTCCGCGAACCAGTAGCCGGCCTCGTCCAGGTAACCCGTCAGCGGATCGTTCATGTGCGCGTCGCGGCAGAGCGCGTTCAGACGCACCATGTCCGCCGGCTGGCGGAAGGCGTTGGTCTGCCCGAAAGGCGGCGAGACGCTCGGGTCGCTGTCGAGCGCCAGGCTGCGGATCGCGACGTTCCAGAGCCCCTCTTCCAGGATCTTCCGAACGGCGCCGTCCTGCCAGACCGCATCGAGCACGCGGCGCGCGACGCTCTGATCTTCAAGGCTCAGGAGCGGCGTTTCCGAGCAATAGAGCAGCGCCCGGTTGTAGAGCGAGAGCCGGTCGGTCACGCGCCCGTCTCCGCGGCCGTTGCGACGGCCTTCAGGCCGACGCGCCCTGCGATCCACTGTTCGGCGTCCGCCTTGGTCGCCAGGTTCTTCTGGACGTAGGCGCCGTCGTCCTTGCGGCGCACGCCGTAGCGCAGCGCGGGGCTGATCCAGCGCGCTTCGTAGGCGTCGCTCGCCAGCACCCGCTCGCCCGCGTCGAGCGCGACCGGCCCCACCAGCAAGGTCGTCCGGCAGGACAGCTTGGTCGCGTCGACGACAAGCGCCTCGGCGTACCAGGACATGCAGTCCGGCATGATCTCCAGCTTGTCGCCCGGCCGGAAATGCTGCGCCACATGGGCGAAGTAGTCGGGCGCCATCACCTCGTCGATTGACGTGCCGGCTTCCGGCGCCACGCGATAGGGCGAACGGACGAACTCCGCGAGCTTGAGGCGGGGCGGGGTCAGCCGCTTGTCGCCGGCAGGCGCGTTGGCGTGGGTCTGGGTCATTTCGGTGGCTCCGTTGATTGGCAGAAAATGAAAAGCCGCCCGAACGAAGTCCGGGCGGCTCGTTGCGTGCACAAGAAGACGACGCGAAGCGGGTCGGTCCCCGCTCCGCGCCGAACGTTGGGG
>DAINCG010000083.1:0-2199 GCA_036732525.1 Pseudomonadota bacterium
CCGCGGCCTCGGTCGGCGTGAACACGCCGCCGTAGATGCCGCCCATGACGACCCTGAACAGGAGCAGCACGCCCCAGACGCCGCGCAGCGCGGCCAGCCGGCCGGCCCAGCTCGTCTTCTCGCCCCGGGGGCCGAGGTCGGGCCAGATCGTAATCACGGCCCGGACCGCGAGCATGTAGAAGAGGATACCGACCAGCCCCGGCAGGATGCCGGCGGCGAACAGCTTGCCGATGTTGGTCTGGGTCAGGATGCCGTAGATCACCAACAGCACGCTGGGCGGGATCAGGATGCCCAGCGTGCCGCCCGCGGCGATCGACCCGGCGGCGAGGCCGTCATCGTAACCGTAGCGCCGCATCGAGGGCATCGCCACCTTGGACATGGTCGCCGCCGTCGCCAGCGACGAGCCGCACACCGCCGAGAAGCCGCCGCAGGCCACGATGGTCGCCATCGCCAGCCCGCCCTTGCGGTGGCCGAGGAAGGCGTTCGACGCGGTGTACAGCTCCTCCGACAGCCGCGCGCGGGTGACGAAGTTGCCCATCAGCACGAACAGCGGGACGACCGACAATTCGTAGTTGATCGCCGCGTCGAAGGCGGTCTGGCCGACGTTCGCGAGCGCGCCGCCCATATTGTTGACCACCCACATGCCGATGAAGCCGACGATGATCATCGAGAAGGCGATGGGCACGCGGAGGAAGGACAGGCCTAACAGGCAGGCGAAGCCGATCAGCGCTTCGGTCACGTGGCTCTCCCGGCGGCGGCGGTGGCTGGATCGTCGCGGACACCGGACACATACGCGCCGGCGGCCGCGATCTGGGCGATTGCGGACACCACCGACAGGATCGCCATGCCCATGCTGTACGGCCAGATGTCCATGTAGAGCTCGTCGGTCGCCTCGCCGAACTCCAGGTGGGACATCGATTTCTCCCACAGGCGCCAGGCGATGAAGAACATCGCGCCCGACGAGATCAGGTTGACCAGCGCGCCCTGGACCCGTTTCAGCCGCCGGGGCACGAAGCCGTCGAGCAGGTCGATGGTGACGTGACCCTCGCCGAAGCAGACCACCGGCAGCGCGCCGAACACGAGGCCCGCCATCATGAAGGAGATGATCTCGGCCAGCGCCGGCAGCGGGCTGTTGAACAGGTAGCGTCCGCCAACGTCGACGAAGGTCAGCACCATCATCAGGAACAGGATGATGCAGGAGATCAGCGCCAGCACCCGTGTCGGCACGGTGCCGAGCCAGAAGGCCAGCGGGTTCCGCCCGTTGTCGGCGGCGCTCTGCGACGGGTCGGCCATGGCCTACCTTCCCCGCCTTGTCGCGGCGCGGCGGCGCGCGCCGGGTAACGATCTTTCGTTCGGAATCATCCTGGAAACGTGAAGCTGGGCATTGATCGATACCGCCCCGGCGACAGGGGTGGCGAAGAGGTGTGCGGGGTCGATTGCCGGAGGCGCGGCGCGAAAGCGCGGACGTCGGCGACCGTCGCCGCCGAATGGCGTTGCATCATACGCGTTCTCCCCAACGTGCCTCCGCGCGTCTTTTCTATGACGCGTCAGACAATGACCTTAGAGAAATCTCGACGGACGGTAAAGTTGGACGAAAGGCTGTCCCTGGCGAGCGGGCGCGATCCCGAAGCGCCGGGACTTCCGAGGTCCGCCCGGCGGTCCCCGGACCGGGGCGGCGGCCCCGGTCCGGCTTCCCGCGGCAGTGTCGCGCGCCGCTACTTCTTGCTCATCATCGCCTGCTCCTTGGCGAGCTCGGCGTAGAAGTATTTGAGGATCGCCGCACCGTCGATCCCCTGTTTCTTCATGTCGGCGACGTAGTCCTTCTCGAGATCGGCCTTGATCTTCTTGACCGACTCCAGGATCGGCGCCCCCGCCTTGGCGAAGGTGTGCTTGCCCTTCACCGCGGCGGCCTTGCCGTCGGCGTCGTTCATGTCCCAGACCTTGCCGGCGCGGCGCGCGAAGGCCGCGCCCGAGAGGTCGTCGATCACCTTTTTGTCGGCCGCCGACAGGGCGTCGTACTTCTTCTTGTTGATGATCGTGTAGAAGCCCGAGGAATAGAGGTCGCCGGGCAGCTCGGTGTGGAACTTGACCAGGTTCACGATCTTGAAGCCGGTCAGCGCCTCGTAGGGGAAGGTCACCCCGACCACCACGCCGGTCGACAGCAGCTCGTAGGACTTCGGCGCCGGCTGGCGGATCGAG
>DAINCG010000083.1:2209-13801 GCA_036732525.1 Pseudomonadota bacterium
CGCCGCCCCAGGCCTCGATGATCCGGCGCGGAACGGGGCCGCCGGTCCGGATCTACTGGCCCTTCATGTCGGCGGTGGTCTTGATGATCTTGGAGTTGTGGTGGATGACGCCCGGCCCGTGGGTGTTCAGGCCGATCAGGTGGACGCCCTCGTAGTGGCCCTTGTCGGTCAGGAACTTCTCGTAGGCCTTCTGGAAGGCGACCGAGGTGGCCTCGGCGCTCTCGCCCAGAAGCGGGAAGTCTGTGAACAGGTAGGCGCGCAGCCGCCGCGGCGCGCTCCTGCCGTTCGGCGGCCCAGAGGGCGGCTACAAGGGCTTCGGCCTGGCGCTCGCCATGGATGCGCTCGGCGCGCTCGCGGCCGGCATCCGGCCGGAAGGCTCGACCAACGGCTATGTCTTTATCGCCTTCAAGCCGGACGCCTTCCTGCCGCTCGAAGACTATCGGCGCGAGGTCTCGTCTCGCATCCGCGCCATCAAGGCGACGCCCCGCCTGCCCGATTTCGACGAAATCCGCATTCCGGGCGAGCGCGCCTACGCGACGCGCCGGCGGCTGACGGCGGAAGGGATCGAGATCGACGCCAAGATTTTCGACGCGCTCAACCGCTTGGCCGAAGGCCGGCTCGACCACGGCGCCTGAAGCGGCGGCCTACCGGCCGACGGAGAGAACGTCCTTCAACGGCTCGCCGCCGTTCGGAAAGACCGTCAGCGTCGCCTCCAGGATGTCCCCGGCGCCCAGATTGAAGCTGGTGCGGGAGAGCGGACCGGAGCCGCCGCCGGCCGGGACGCGGCCGCTCTGCCGGGTCCGCGAAACCCCGCCCGGGCCCGATTTCCGGACCTCGAGCTCGTAGCGGCCCTCGACGCCGGCGGGCAGATGCGCGATCGCCTGCACGTCCATCCGTCCGTTGGCTTCGGCGCTTTCGATCTTGGCGTAGGCGTCCCCGGCTGCGGCCGGCGCCGCCGTCCAGACGACAGCGGCGACCGCCAACCCAGCCCCCAGCCAGCGCTTCAACTGTCCTGACGCCCGCTTGGAAATAATGGCTCCGAACTCCGCTCAGCGCGTTTGAATGATCGTCACCGACGGCGCCGTCGTGAATACCGAGGCGCCGTTGGTCGAGAGGTTCGAGCCGTTCTGACGAACGGTGACGCTGGAATTCGCGAACGACTGCACCGTGACGTCCGCCAGATTGTTGGAGCCGTTCTGCTCGATCAGACCGGACGAATTCGCGGTGGTGACGTTCAGCGTGGCGTCATTGAAGTCGCCGTTCTGGAGGATCGATCCCTGCGCGTCGTCGGCGGAGAGATTGATCGCGGCCGAGTTGCCATTGCCGATCTGCGACAGTCCCGGATCGACCAGTGTGTCGAGCGCGGCGGCCTCGCCCGGCGCCAGAACTGCGGCGCCTGATGTGCCGTCGGTCGTCGTAATCTGCGCGGTGTTGCCGTCGCCGTCCTGCAGCAACGGGGCGTCCTGCGTGCCGTAGGTCCCGTCCGCGGCGTCGACGCGAAAAGTGTTGCCGGACCCGATCTGGTCGATGAACACGGAGGATTGCTGCGCCAATGCGGCGCCGCCCAGACTGACCGTGGAGACGGCCGCCAGAACGCCTGTCGCAATGTTCCTGAACGCGCGTTTCATGCCGCTTCTCCGACTTATCGGGCCAACGGCCCAGACTACCGCAGATTGGGATGCGCGACCAGACTTGCGGCCGCGCGAAAGACTTAATCCCAAGCGCGCGACGGCGCGCCTACGATAGAGATAAGGCGGGCGAAACGTCGTTCAAGCGATCCGGCGCGGACCGCCTACGGCACGACTTATCGCTGCAGAACGAACGCGCTGTTGCCCTGGCCGTTCTGGATGACGTCGATGACGTTGAACGAGCCGCTCTGCACCGCCGCCAGGCTGTTCTGCTGGCCGAGCACCTGGGCGGTGACGGAATTGCCGACGCCGTGCTGCACGACCGAGAAGGCGTTCTGTTCGCCTTCGATCACCAGGCGCAGCAGGTTGTCCTGCCCGAACTGCTCGATGCCGCCGCTTTCGAGGCCGAGCGCCGAGGCCTGTTCCGGCAGCGACGTCGAGGCCGAAAGGCCGTTCGACTGGCCGTCGACGTAGAGGGAGACGCTGTTCGAGGCGGCGCCCGTCGGGTCGATCTGCACGATCCGCGCGAGCGGGGAGTCGTCGCCGTCGTTGACGACGACCGGCTCGCTGTCGAAATTCTGAAGGGTTTCGAGATCGATCTGCTCGATCGTCACGGGATCCGCGCCGGCCGCGGCCGCCGCGAGCGCCAGCGGCGCCGCCAAAAGCATCTGCCTGAAAAACACGGAACCCTCCGACGTCGATTGACGCCGGAGGGTAGGAAGATCGCGGTTAATCCGCGGTTAGCGGCGCCGCTATTGATTGATTGCGATGACGTTGTTGTTGCCGTTCTGGGTGAAGTCGGCGGTGTTGCCGTTGCCGGACTGGAAGACCGCGACTTCGTTCTCGTCGCCGGTGGTCGATCCGGTGATGAGGTTGTCATTGCCGAGTTGGCCGAACGCGAAGGCGTTCAGGTTGCCGAGGATCGAATAGGCGACCGAGTTCATGTCGCCGGTCACGATGACGTCGCCGGTCGAAAGGCTGTTCGGGCCGACGATGGCGAGCGTATCCGGGTGGCTGAAGCCATTCAGCGCATTGCCGTTGCCGTCGCCGACGATGCCGATGTTGACGCTGTTGCTGTTGCCGGTGATTTCGACGTTGGTCGCGTTGTCGTCGCCGTCCTGGGTCAGGATGACGTCATTGAAGTCGCCGTCCTGCAGCACGTCGGCGACGTTGCCAGCGCCGTCCTGCCGCAGCAGCGTGACCGTGTTGTCGGCGCCGTCCTGGGTGATGTTCGCCGTGTTGTCGACAGCGCCGGTGTTGTTTTGCGTGAGTTCGACGACGTCATTGCGCGGGTCCGCCGCCGCAAAGCTAGACTGCGTGATCGTCGCGATGTTGCTTCCAGCACTGGTCGCCGTCTGCCGCGCCAGCGTCACCCGGTTCTTCTCGACCGACTGCATGACGGTCAGCGCGTTCGTGCCGGTCGCGCCGGTGTTGAACTGATCGACCCGGCGGACGTTGTTCGACGGGTTGCCCCCGGACTGCTGGTCGATGTCGATCAGGTTGCCGAAGCCGGTCTGGTTCAGGCCGGAGCCGTCGCCGCGCGGGCCGGAGGAGGTGTTGCCGACCAGATTGTTCGTGCCGGTCTGATCGACCGTGATCGTGTTCGGCGCGTCGCTGTCAGCCCCCTGGAAGTTCTGGGAGATGTTGCTGACGGTCTGGCCGTTGCCGGACTGGTTGATCACGACGCTGTTGCCCGTGCCGGTCAGGTTCGTTCCGCCCTGCTGCTGGACGTCGAACACGTCGAGCGCGCGGCCGTTCTGGTCGATGGTCAGCACGTTGCCGACGCCCAATTGGTCGACGCCCTGGCCGGCCTGATTGCCGCCCGTGCCGATCCGATTCGCGCCGGCGCCGGTGCTGAGCTGGGTGACGTTCAGGTCGTTGCCGTCGCCCTCCTGCCGGATCGCCGCGGTCGCAGCGCCGGCGAGGTTCGCCGCATTGCCGCTCGCCGTCTGCCCCTGGGTGATCGAGGCGTTGTTGAAGCTGCCGATCTGATCGACGAAGGCCGCATTATTGTCGCCCGCAAAGGCCGGCCCCGCGGCGCAGATCAGCGCCGTCATCGAAATCACGGCAATCCGCTTGAACTTCATTTTCGTCTCCGTTGGCGGGCGCTGGTTCGCCCTGCCGCTTTTTTCTCAAGGGGGCGGCGCTGCCTGCGCCGTTCCCCGTTTCTCAAAACGTCCGATCGCCCTATTGGCTGATCGCGAGGTTGTTCATGACGCCGCCGCCCTGCGAGAAGCTGGCGACGTTGTTGTCGCCCTGCTGCAGCACCGCGGCTTCGTTCATGTCGGACGTGACCGTGCCGGAGACGCTGTTTCCGCCGCCAATCTGCGTGAAGGCGAACAGGTTGTGGTCGCCGGTCACCTGGTAATCGACCAGGTTGCCGCTGGCGGCGCCGGTCGAATCCTGATTGATCTCGCCCTGCGTCAGGCCGAGGCCGGCCGCATCGCCGCCGGCGGTGAACACGTTCGGTCCGCCTGCGACCCGGCCGTTCCGATTGCCTTCGAAGGAGGCGATCGCCGTGTTGTTGTCGGCCGTCTGGTTGACGGTGATGCGGTTGCCATTGCCGTCCTGATCGACATCGATGCCGTTGTTGTTGCCGCCGAAGACGTTCAGGGTCGCGAAGTTGTTCCTGCCGTCCTGCAAGAGGCCGACATCGTTGAAATCGCCCGCGATCGTCGAGAGCGCAAAGTCGTTGTCCTCGCCCGCCTGGTAGACGCCGAGCTCGTTGCCGTCGCCGGTGATCAGGATGTTGTTCGCGAGGTTGCGCAGGCCGATCTGGGTGAAGCCGAACTCGTTCCCGTCGCCGCCGTCGATCGTCATCATGACGTCGTTGGCCTCGCCGGTCTGCACCACGCCGTTGGCGATCGCGCCCGTGCCGGCCGCGAAGCTGCCGGGCGTCAGTCCGTTGGCGCCGTTGTCGTCGCCGGTGATGACCAGCGCGGCCGTGTTGCCGCCGGCGAAGCCTGTGTTGTCCTGCGTCAGGGTGTCGACCCGGTTGCGGTCGCCCGTCTGCGAAACGGACGCGACGTTGCCGGCGCCGCTCTGCGACACCTGGTCGACGCCGTCCGCGCCGACGCGGTTGTCGTCGCCGGTCTGCGTGATCGTCAGGGACTGGCCGTCGCCGCGCTGCAGCGTGCTGCCGATCGCGTTGCCGGACCCGATCTGCAGGAAATCGGCCGCCGACGCGTCGCCATTGCGCTGGCGCGTGTTGTAGACGGTGTTATCCGTCCCGAACTGGCGGATGAAGACGTTGTGGACGGAGCCGACCTGACGGACGCGCCGCGTGAGGTTGTCGCCGCCGACGCCGCCGATCCCGCGCTGATGCACGCGGATCAGGTTGCGGGCGCCGCTCTCGGTGTCGTTCTCCTGCAGCAGCGTCGTCACCCGATTGCCGCCCTGGCCGCCGTTGCCGAGGCCCTGGCGCACGATAATGTTGTTGGCGAGCGGGCGGGTGTTGACGCCCGCGTCCTGCCGCACGTTGCGGACCTGGTTGCCGTCGGTGATCTGCTCGATCAGCAGGCGGTTGTTGTTCGCGACCTGGTCGATGCCGTGATTGGCGCCGTTGCCCGCACGGTTATTGTCGCCGGTCTGCGAGATGTCGATCTCGTTGCCGTCGCCCTCCTGCCGGATCGGATCGTCCGACCGGCCGGCCTGGTTGTCGCTGCCGTTGGCCTGATCGATCAGGGCCGTGTTGCCGACGCCGACCTGATCGATATAGGCGGCGTTGTTGCTGCCCGCCTGCGCGGCGCCGGCCGCGAGCATGGCGACGGCCAGCGCCGTCGACGCGAAAAGATGCAACTTCATCGTTCTTCCCTGTCCCGCCGCCGCCGATCCTGGCCGTGTGGCGAAGGTTGGGCGGCGCTATGTGCGCCGCCCGAGGTTCCGATTTTTCGGAGTTACTGGCTGATCGCCAGGTTGTTGGAGCCCGCGCCGGACTGGCTGAAGCTCGCGGTGTTGCCGTCGCCGTTCTGCAGGACCGCGACTTCGTTGTTGTCCGAGTCCGCCATGCCGGAGCCGACCGTGCCGGAGATCGTGTTGCCGCCGCCGATCTGCGAGAAGGCGAACAGGTTGGCATTGCCGAGCACGGTGTAGTCGATCGTGTTGCCCGACGCCGCCGAGGAGGAGTCCTGAATGACGTTGCCCTGGGTCAGGCCGAGGCCGGCCGCGTCGCCGCCGCCGGTGAAGCCGAGCGAACCGTTGTCATTGCCCGTGAAGGACAGGTTGGCCGTGTTGAAGCTGCCGTCCTGGTCGACGCGGACATAGTTGCCGTCGCCGAGCTGATCGACGTCGGCGTCATTGCCGGTCGAGGCGATGCTCGTGCCCTGGTCGACGCCGGCGTCGTTGTCGTTGCCGACCTGGTTGATGTTCAGGAAGTTGCCGTCGGAGCCCAGCATGTTGCCGAACGCGGCGTTGCCGTCGCCGTCCTGGTTGATGTCGAGCAGCGGGGCCGTCAGGTTCGAGGGGATCTGGCGGTTGTTGTTGCCTTCGAGCGTCGCGTTGCTGACTTCGTTGCTGTTGCCGCTCTGCCGGATACGCAGGCTGGCGAAACGGCCGGCGGCCAGCGACAAGGTGTTGGTGTAGCCGTTGTCGTCGCCGGTCATCCGAACGTTGGTGATGGTGTTGTTGTTACCGTTCTGCGTCAGCACCGCCGAATTGACGTTGCCGTCCTGCAGGACCGTCGTGATTGTGCCGGTGCGGGAGCCGTTCTGCACGATCAGCAGGCGGTTGTCGTTGCCCTGCTGCTGCGCGTCGCCGATGAGGTTGTTGTTCGACAGGTTGCCGACGCCGATGTTCATCCAGTTGCCGTCGCCGATCTGCTCGGCCTTGGCGACGTCGTTGTTGAAGCGGTTGTTCGCGTTGCAGCAGCCGGCGTTGCTGAAGTTGAAGTCGTTGTTGTCGCCCGCCATCGTGCCGACGTCGTTGTCGCCGGGACCCGTGGCCTGGTTCACGTTCGCCGAGTTGCCCGTACCGATCTGCTCGATATAGGCGGTGTTGTTATCGCCGGCGTAGGCGCTGCCCGCGGCCATGGCGGCCGCGACGAAGGCGGCGGTGGAAAGGTGCTTGAAATTCATTGTACTGCTCCTTCTTGGACGCCCGCCCCCAAGCGTCGGCTTGTTATGGCGCGGCGACGCAAATGTCGCCGCCGCGCCGGGTTAGTTGCTTACTGGCTGATGCCGAGGTTGTTGAACGTCCCCTGCTGCAGGAACGTCGCGCCGTTGGCGTTGCCGTTCTGCGCGATGGCGACCTGGTTGGAGTCGCCGTCCTGCGTGCCGGTGATGCTGTTGCCGTTGCCGGCCTGGTCGAAGGCAAACAGGTTGTTGTCGCCCGAGCTGTCGCTCAGCGTGTCGCTGATCGTCAGATTGGCGGTGTTGCTGTCGCCGAATTGGTTGATCAGGCCGACCGTCACACCGGATACCCCGGCCGCGTCGCCGGTCAGCGGACCGCCGCCGGTCAAGCCGTTCGAATCGCCGGTGATATCGACCGTCGCCGAGTTGGAAAGGCCGTTCTGCGCCACAGCGAACGCGTTGGACGAACCGACAACGTCGACGTCCGCGTCGTTGTCGCCCGTCTGGGCGATGTCCACCGTGTTCGAGTTGCCGTCAAAGAACACGTTGGCGTCGTTGCCCGAGGGCGCGCCCTGCGAATCCTGCACGACGCGAACCGCGTTGTTGTCGCTCGTGCCGGAACCGCTGGTGTTGACCGTCGCAAGGTTGCCGTTGCCGGCAGCGTCGCTGGTCTGCTTCACGCCGATGTCGTTGTTGCTGCCGACGATCGCCGAAAGGCCAAGCTCATTGTCGCCGCCCTGCTGGTCGACGCCGATTTCGTTGCCGTCGCCGGTGAATGACACCATGCCGACGGTGTTGTTATCGCCCGACTGGTTGAAGCCGAACTGGTTCGAGTCGCCGACGACGATGAGGTCGACGCCGTTGTTCGTGCCGGCCTGGATGACGCTGCTCTCGAAGCTGGACGCCACGGAGTTCGCGAAATCGGTGGCAAGCGGCAGGAAGCCGGGGTTGCCGTTCAGGTTTCCGGTGAACGAGAGATTGGCGACGTTCGCGTCGCCGGACTGCTGCACAAGGTCAACCTGGTTGGCGCTGCTGAAGATGCCGGCGACGCCGATCTGCACGATCGTGGCGGACTGGTTCGTGCCATCCTGATCAATCGTTTGAACGCTGTTGCCGGTTCGCGTCTGGCTAACGCTCGCCGAGTGGCCCGAACCATCCTGCATGACGAAGGACGTCTCGTTGAAGGCGCCGGACTGGTTGACAGTCGCGGAGTTGCTGAAGCCGTTCTGGAAGATGCCGCCGGTTTGGCTGTTGATGCCGCCGTCTGAGAGACGGTTGCCGGTGGTGCCAGTTCCGCTCGTCGTCTGCGTGACGGAGACGACGTTCTCCGTGCCCGACGTGCCGTCGCCGGTGTAGGTCTGCTCGATACGGGCGACCTGGTTGGTCGCGCTTAGGCCCTGCGTGACGGTCGCACGGTTGGCCACGTCCGCGATCGCCCCGGCAGCCCCGGTCGAAGTCTGCTGGACGTTGTAGACGGCGCCGCGGTCCTGCGTGATGCTGAGGACGTTGCGGTTGCCGATCTGATCGATACCGGCATTGCCGAGACCGGCGCGGCCGCCCTGCGTTGTGCCTGCACTGTCCTGAACGATGTCCAAATCGTTCTCGTCGCCTTCCTGCCGGATACGGCCGTTGGCTGTGTTCTGGCCGGCGCGATTGTCCGTCCCGGTCTGCGTGATGGCGGCATTATTGGCCGTGCCGATTTGGTCGATGAACGCCGAATTGTTGTCTCCGGCGAGGGCGGCGCTCGCCGACAGCACGATCGCCGCCGCCGAAGCCGTAGCAAAAAGTTTGAACTTCAAAGTGCCTCTCCGAGGAGTTGGCGCATTCCCTCCTGGCGCCCTGTTGTTGGGGCGGCGCTACGTGCGCCGCCCTTGAGTTGGTTTCGCCCTTACTGGCTGATCGCCAGATTGTTGGAGCCCGCGCCAGACTGGCTGAAGCTCGCCATGTTGCTGTCGCCGTTCTGGAGAACCGCGACCTGGTTGCCGTCGGAGTCCGCCGACATGGAGCCGACCGTGCCGACGATGCTGTTCAGGCCGCCCGTCTGCTGGAAGGCGAACAGGTTGCCGTCGCCAAAGACGTCGTAGGTCAGGCTGTTGCCGCCGAGGCCGTTCGCCGACTGGACGATCACGCCCTGCAGCAGGCCGAGGCTTCCGGCGTCGCCGGTCAGGAAGCCGAGACCGTTATTGTCGCCGTTGAAGGTCGCCGTCGCCGTGTTGCCGTTCCCGGACTGGTCAACCGCGGTCACCAGGTTGCCGTTGCCGAACTGGTTGACGGTCGCGGTGTTGCCGACGTCGGTCTGGTTGACCAGCAGCACCACATTGCCGTCGCCGGACTGGTTCACGTCCGCCGTATTGTCGTCGCCGGACTGATTGACGAGCGCCACGGCATTGCCGTCGCCGATCTGGTCGATCTGCGCGTCGTTGCCGGACCCGCTCTGGGCGACGCCCGGCGTTCCGACCAGCGGGCCGACCAGGTTGCTGTCGCCGGACTGAAGAACGGTCAGGCTGTTGTCGCTGCCGTCCTGGTCCGTGCCGGTGATCCGGTTGCCATTGCCGTCCTGGTCGATGTCGGCGGTATTGCCCGTGCCGTTCTGGTCGACCGCGCCGTTGACGCCGACGAGCCCGCCGACGATGTTCCGGTCGCCGCCGCCCGTGCGGTTCTGCAGGATGTCGACCTCGTTCGCGGCGCCGCCCGTGTTGGTCTGCAGCACCGAACGCACCGTGTTCGAACCCGCGCCCTGCTGGGTGATGCCGGCCGAGTTGCCGTTCTGCTGCTGCACGCGCACGACCGTGTTGCCGTCGCTGGTCTGGTCGATCGACAGCACGTTGTAGGCGCCGAGCTGGTCGACGCCGAGCACGCCGTCCGGCTGCAGGAACGTCGTCACGCTGACGATGCCGATGTTGTTGTCGTTGCCGCTCTGCACGACGTCGAGCTCGTTGTTCGTGCCGTTCTGCGTCACGATGTTCCGCTGGGCGAGACCGGGAGGAAAGATGGCCGTCGCCGAGTTCTGATCGTCGCCGACATTGTTCCGGTCGCCCGGCTGGCTGATGTTGGCGGTGTTGCCCGTGCCGATCTGGTCGATGAACACGTTGTTGTCGCTGCCGGCGAACGCCGGGGAAGCGAGCATGACAGCGGCGAGGATCGCCGTCGTGCCCAGAAGGTTGCGCTTCATTTCAAAGACTCTCTGCTCATGGTTGCTGGGCATACTTCCCGATTCTGGCCTGCTGGCTGAATCCGCAGGGCCCCCGCCCACGGCATTGGTGAATTTCTGGCCGGCCGCCGTTGCGCTTCCGCGACGGCGCCGTGACATGTCCGGCGGCCTTGGCTTGGCTGGCGTGTCGCATGCGCGTTTCCTTCCGCCGTCCGCCCGGGCCTACTGCCGGATGCCGAGATTGTTGCCGTCGCCGAACTGGCCGGAGCCGACGACGTTGGCGTTGCCCTGCTGCAGGATGCCCGACTGGTTCGCATCGCCCTGGATCGTCAGGCTGAGTGCGTTGTCGTCCCCGCGCTGCGCGATCGACAGCAGGTTGTCGTTGGAATCGAAGCCGCTGGAGCCGATGGCGAGATCCACCCGGTTGTTCTCGCCTTCCTGGGTGATGCCGCCGATGCCGAGCGACCCGGACAGCAGGATCTCGTCCAGCACCGTGTCGGCCGGCCCGCCGACCGTGAAGCCGGGGCCGAAGCCGTTCGAATTGCCGACGACGTTGAGGTTGACGTCGTTGCCGGTCGTGCCGCCGGACTGCCGGATGTCGAACTCGTTGAAGGAGCCGACGATGTCCGCGGTCACGTCCGGGCGCACGCCGTCCTGCTGGATGTCGAGGTCGTTTTCGTTGCCGAGCGTGAAGGAATCGACGACGGCGAGTTCGGCCGTGCCGAACTGGGTGACCGTGATCAGGTTGGCGTCGCCTTCCTGGGTGATCGCGAAGCCGCCGTCGATGCCCGCCTGGACGATCGAGCCAAAGTTCTGCCAGCCGAACTGCCGGATTTCGGTGACGGCCGGCGCCGCGCCGTTGCCGGAGCCGATCTGCGTGATCTCGACCGTGTTGCCCAGCACGAAGTCCGGGCCGTTGTTGTCCTGGTCGGACGCCGCGAAGGCCCGGTTGTCCTGGATGACGGCGTCGACGCCTTCGTTGTCGCCGTCCTGGTCGATGGTGATCGAGTTGCCCTGGCCGGCCTGGATGAGCGTGTCGGCGCGCATGCCGGGATTGGCCGCGGTCGCCGCCGCGCCCTGGGTCACGGTGATCGTATTGCTTTCGCCGCGCTGCTGCAGGCCGAGCCCGCCGACGCCGACCTGGTCCGCGCCGTCCTGGGTGATGGTCGCGCTGTTGCCGACCGTGCCGACGACGTCGTTGTCCTGGAAGATGCGCTGGTCGAGGCGGCCGACGCTGTTGCCGTCATTGGTCTGGTCGACGACGACCGTGTTGCCGAGGCCGATCTGCTCGATGAACGCCTCATTGGTCTGCGCATGCGCGGCGGAAGAAATCAGAATCGCGAGTCCAGCAAACGCCACTTTCCGCATTTCGATCATTCCTCCCCCTCAATGCGCTCGGCGGCGCCGGCTCAAGGAGCCGGGCGCCGCAATCATCAACCTTCGTCCCGCGTGCGCGCCGCTATGGCGTCTCCCGTCGCCTGCGCGGTCGGCGCCGATACGTCCGCCGCCGGATCGGACCGCTCCGGCCGCACGATCGCGATGCCGGATGTCTGCGCGCCCTGTCCGGGCCCGCTCGCCGCCGCGACCGGGGTCGCAGGGCGCGGCGCAGGCGCCGTCCGGACGGCGACATCGCCGCCGGGCGCCGGTCCCTTGTGAACGATGATCTCATCCTTCTGTACCGGCGCGACGTGGACGACGATCTCGTCCTTCTTCACGGGCGCAACGTGGACGACGATCTCCTGCTTCG
>DAINCG010000084.1:0-7107 GCA_036732525.1 Pseudomonadota bacterium
GTCGCGGTCGACGCCACCGGGGCGTTCGCCGATCTTGCGAAGGCGAACGAGCACGCCGCCTTCCCCCAAACTCCGGCCCTGCTCGTCGGCACGCGTCGCCGGGCCTTCGTGCGCGCGACCATCCGTGAAGACCACCGCATGCGCATCGAGGAAAGCGCGGCCGGCGCCGAGGCCAAGTTCGACAAGCTGGCGGGCTCCCGCTTCGCCTTCTTCCGCGGCACGGCGCTCCTGTTCTATCGGGACATGGTCGGCGCCGACGCCGCCATGCCAACCGTGCTCGCGCTCGGCGACGTACATCCGGGGAACTTCGGCGTCATGCCGAACGCCGACAACGCGCCGATCTTCAGCGTCAACGACTTCGACGAATGCTGCTACGCCCCCTTCACCTGGGATTTGAAGCGCGGCGCGGTCGGCTTCTGGCTCGGGGCCGACGAGGTCGGCGGCCAGGAGACGAAGAACCGCCGCCGGATCGTCAAGCATTTCATCAAGGGCTACCACGCGGCGATGTGCCGGTTTGCCGAGGGCGAGAGCGAAAAGCGCGACGCCTTCCGCATCGACAACAGCCCGAAGATCATCCGTCGCCTGTTCGACGACGCCGAAACGCCGCGGGCGACCTGGCTCAGGGACAAATACCTGGACGAGACGGGGCGCGGCTTCCGGTCGAGCGAGGAGTTGACGCCCATCTCGACCCGCAAGGCCGAATTTCAGAAGCGCATCCGCAATCTCGTCAAGGAAAGCGGCCTCAAGGCGCCCGAACGGGCGGGCAAGCTGAAGGTCAAGGACGTCGCCATTCGGCATGGCCAGGGCACGGCGTCGCTGGGCCTCCCCCGCTACTACGTCCTGATCGAAGGCCCCGCCCAGGACGCGACCGACGATCTGATCATCGAGTTCAAGCAGGCGCGCCGGTCGGCGCTCGAAGGCCTGACGCCGCCCAATCCCTTCACGTTCAACGGCAAGGCCGAACGCATCGCCCACGGCCAGTCGGTCCACCTGTTGAACGGCGACGTGTTCTACGGCGCGGTCGAGATCGACGGCATGAGCTTCATGACGCGGGAACGCTCCCCCTTCCGGGAGGACATCGACATGGACGACTTGAGCGACAAGGAATGGCGGAAATACGCCCATGTCTGCGGCGAGGCGCTGGCCCAGGCGCACGCGCTCTCAGACGACCTCGGCCGGATCGACTATGACGTCGACCGCGCGGTGATCGACGCCATGGCGCCGCTCGACCTATTCATCGACGACATGATCGCGTTTGCGGAAGAGACCGCCGACCGGCTCGCCCGCGACCACGATCTCTACCGGGAGGACCACGCGCTCGGCGCCTTCCAGCGGATCGAGATCGCATATCGGTGACGATGGCCGACCTTAGATCAAACGAAGTTTCCTGTAGAGCCAGAGCTGGAAGGCCGTCGTCACGAGGAGCAAGCCGCAGACGCCCCAGAAGGCCCATGCGGTCTCCGCCCCCGGAATGCCGCCGACATTGATGCCGAGCAGGCCGGTCAGCAGCCCCAACGGCAGGAAGACCGCCGCGACCACCGCCAGGATCAGCATATTGCGGTTCATTTCCTCCGCCCGGCGCTCCACAAGCTGGTCCTGCACGACGGCGGCGCGTTCGCGGATGGCGTCGAGCTCCTCGGCGAGGCGCGTGATCCGGTCCGTCGCCTCCCGAAGCCTGGACCGCTCGCGCTCGGTCAGCCAGTCGAGATCCTCGATGGCGAACGTGGAGAGGGCGTCGCGCTGTGGAAACATGTAGCGGCGGAGAACGATCGCCTGCCGGCGCACGTCCGCCAGGCGGCCGCGGAGATTGCCGGGCGTGGCCGAATCCAACACCTCCTCCTCCATGTCGTCGACCGCTTCGTTCAGAGTCGCGACCACCGGCTCCGCGCGGTCGGCGAGCCTGAGCGCCAGCTTGCCGACGAAGTCGCCGGGCCCGACCGGCCCCTGCCCGCGCTCGATCGAATCGAAGATGTCGCGGATCGCCTGCATCGGTCGGCGCCACGCGCTGATGATGCGATCGTGCTCCAGCCAGATGCGGATGGAGATCATGTCCTCCGGGCTCGCGCCCTCGTTCAGATTGACGCCGCGGAGGTTGATTAACACGCCATCGCCCCTGGGCGTCGAGTGCACAACGCAGCGCGGGCGCGTGTCGGGCGCGGTCAGCGCCGCCACGATATCCGGCTCCGGCGCGTTCGGGCCGGCGAACCAGCCCTGTGCGTCCGGATGTTCCCAGTTCAAATGGCGCCAGACGATTTCGCCGTGGGCGTCGATGTCGATCTCAACGCCCTGACCGTCGCGGCCCAACTGATACGCGATGACCGGCGGCGTGGCAGGACGGTTCATGCGACGATCCCCCTTCGACGATTCGCTCCTTCGCATCATACGGCGCCCGTCTGTCGCAATTGACCAGCCCCGTCCGCCGCCGCAGACTGACGAGCGTCTCCCGCGAGCCGATGGACCCGCGCCATGCCGAAACGTCTGACCGAAGACCAAATCGCACGGTACCGGAAGGACGGTTTCTGCCACCCGGTTCCCGTACTGACCGCCGCCGAGGCCGCCGCCTGTCGGGCCGATCTCGAGCGCTACGAGAACGAGATTGGCCAACCCTTGGATTTTCCTGAGAAATCCAAGCCACACCTGCTCTTCAAATGGGCGGATCAGGTCGCGCACCATCCAGCCGTGCTGGACGCGGTCGAGGACCTGATCGGACCGGACATTCTGCTCTATCACATCACGCTCTGGACCAAGGAAGCGGGGACGCCGTCTTACGTCCTCTGGCACCAGGACGGCGCCTACTTCTTCCTGGAACCGGCCGAACAGGTGACCGCATGGGTGGCGCTGTCCGACGCACCGGTCGAAGCGGGCTGCATGCATGTGCTCCCGGGCTCGCACGAAGGCCCCTGGCGCGACCATGTCGACGACCTCGGCCCCGACAACATGATCAAGCGCGGCCAGGGGATTCCCGGCCTGGAAGCCGAGCGCGGCGTGCCGATGCCGCTCAAGACCGGCGAGATGTCGCTGCACCATACCAAGCTGATCCACGCGAGCGGCGCGAACGGCCACACCGACCGACGCATCGGCGTCGGCCTGAGCTATATCCCGGCCCACGTCCGCCCCTATGCCGAGCCGAAACCCACGGCCCTTCTCGTCCGCGGCCGGACGCATCACGACGACTTCATCATGGAAGAGCGTCTGACGGCCCCCGAAACGTCCGCCGCCCGCGCCGCGCACAAGGCCGCCGTCTCGCGGTTCCGGGCGCGGCAGGACGCCGGATCAAAGGTCGCCGAAGCCTACGTCGCAAGCTGAGCTCCATGTCCAAGTCGAAGATGATCCACTTGGCCCAGTTCCTTGTGCACGGGCCGAGCTACCACAGCCTCGCCATGTGGCGGCATCCGAGGACCGACCACGACGGCTTCCGCTGGGACCGCCCGGCCCTCTACGAGCACATCGCGAAGACCTGCGAACGCGGCCTGTTCGACATGGTTTTCTTCGCCGATCTCAACTACATATCGGACACGTTCAAGGGATCGCTCGAACCCGCCCTGCGCTATGCCGCCCAGGCGCCGGAGCATGATCCGATTCCTCTGATCGCCTGGCTCGGCGCGGTCACCAAGCGGATCGGCCTCGCCGCGACCTTCTCCACCTCGAACCAGCACCCGTTCTATGCGGCGCGCATGTGGGCGACGCTCGACCACATGACCAGCGGCCGGGCGGGCTGGAACGTCGTGACCTCCATCAACCACAATCAGGCCGCCAATTACGGGACCGAGCGCGCGCCGACCGACCGGCGCTACGAGCAGGCGCACGAGTTCATGGAAGTGTGCCAGAAGCTCTGGGGAAGCTGGGACGACGACGCGGTCGTCATGGACGCGGAGAACGCGCTCTTCGCCGACGCCGGCAAGGTCCGCCGCATCGAGCATGAAGGCCAGTTCTTCCGGAGTCGCGGCCCGCTCAACGTGACGCCGTCGCCGCAACGCGGCCCCGCGATCTTGCAGGCCGGCACCTCCCCCAAGGGCCGCGCCTTCGCCGCCAAATACGCGGACGCCCTCTTCGCGATCCAGCCGCACAAGGAAAGCGCCAAGGCCTATTACGACTCGATCAAGTCGGCGATGGCGGAGATTGGCCGCGATCCCGCGCATTGCGCCATCCTGTTCGGCGCGCAGCCGATCATCGGCGAGAGCGAGGCGCATGCGCAGGAACTGCAGGAGGAACACAACAGCCTGGTGCCCCTGGACGCCGGCCTCACCATCCTTTCCGCCCATCTCGACTACGATCTTTCGAAGATCCCGCTCGACGCCAAGATGGCGGAGCGGACGGAGCCCGAGTTGGAACGCATGCGCACGCGTTTCCTCAAGCCGGACGGCTCCTCGATGACCCTGGCGGAGGTCGCGGCGCGGCACGGCCAGTCGGTCGGCCTGCCCCAGTTCGTCGGCACTGTCGAAAGCGTGGCCGATCAGATGGAGGCCTATTTCGACTTCGTCGGCGGCGACGGCTTCATGCTCTCGCCAATCCACTGCCCCGGCGCCATCGACCAGTTCGTCGACGAGATCGTCCCCGAACTCCAGCGCCGCGGCCGCTACCGCACGCGCTATGAAGGCGAGACGCAGCGCGATCTGTTACGGCAAACACTCTAGGATCGCTCGATTTCTTCCAGCACTGGCAGCAGGTATTCCCGGAACAGGGCCGGGTTTTCCGACATCGGGAAATGGCCCATGCCGCGCATCACCGCGAAGTGCGCTGCGCCGGCGAGATCGGCGACCTCGCGGCCCATCTCCGGCGTGGCGGAGGGGTCGTATTCGCCGGAGAGCAGGTAGAGCGGGCAATCGCTGGACTTCAGATTGTCGGCGAGACCGTTCCGCAGGTCGCCATCCTTGAAATAATACTGGACGTCGCCGTGGAAGATGCCGGGCCCGCCCTGCATATAGTGCCACATCGTCTCCCAGCGCTCCGCCGCCGGCGACTGCGGCGCGATCATGCCGGCCATGGAAGCGCCAGAGAGCATGCCGCCATGGATATCCGGCCGGTGCAGCGCCCGCTCCGGCGCGGGGTCGCCCAGGCTCCGGTCTTCGGCGTAGAGGGCGGACTGGAGGCCGATCACCGCCCGGAAGCGCTTGCCGTGGCGCAGCGCCAGATGCAGCACGACCCGCCCGCCGATCGAGCAGCCCATGACGACAGGCCTCTCGAGGCGAAGCGCATCGACCACGGCCATGACCGTCTCGACGTAGAGGTCGGTCGTAAGCTCGTAGACCTCGTGCTCGAAGCCGGGCGGCGGCGAGGACTTGCCGTGCCAGGGCAAGTCGAAGGCGATGACGCGGAACCGGTCCGTCACGCCCGCATCGTTCAGAATGTGCCGGAACTGCCGGCCGTCGCTGCCGGCGGTGTGCAGGCAGAGCAGCGGTGTGCCGGGGCCCGCCTCCTCGAAATAGATGCGGTGCGGCCGGCCACGGAAGTTCAGGCGGAGATAGCGCCCGACGACGGGCTCCAGCGCCGGCTCGGCCGGTTCGGCTGCGGGCGGGGCATCCTCGCTCAGGTTCGAGAACAGCATCTCGAGCAAGAGCGTTGCCCTAAAGAAGGCCGCCATGTCGCCGGTGACGATCAGGTTCTGCGTCCGCCGCATGGTCGTCAGCGTCTGGAAGCCCGGCTTGGGCGCCGGCGCCGCGAGTTCGTCCCATGCGGCGGCGGTCGCCGCCATCACGAAACCGGCTGGCCCGGCGCCCGGATGCACGCCGGCGCCGTCGATCCGGAGCGGCGTCGCGGCGCCGTCGCGGACGACATCGAAACGGATGGGATCGAGGCCGGCCAGCAGGCGGATCTGCGGACTCGCGTCGAACCGCGCGCCGAGCCGCTCCAACACGTCAATAGCCCTGAGCGGCCGGCGCGGCCGTGTTCTCGATCGGCGGCAGGCTGCGGAGATACTCGACAATGGCGTTGAGGTCGGCCTCAGGCAGCTTCGACGTGCCGTTCTCGACGACCTCGTACATGACGGAGCCGACGACGTCGCCGTCGGGCAGCAGACCGTCGGAGAGGGCGAAGCGGATGTCGCCGTCCGACCAGTCGCCGATGCCGGTCCCGGAATGGGGCGTGATGTTGGGGGCGGTTTCGCCCTCGGGCCCGTCGACCGTCCCGGCCATCCAGCGCGTCCGGTCGAGACCGCCTGTCGGATCGCGCGGCGTGTGGCATTCGCCGCAGTGCGCCAGGGCCTCCGAAATATAAGCGCCGCGGTTCCAGGCGTCAGACTTCGCTGGATCGGGCTCGAACGCGCCGGGCTTGAAGTGGAGCGCCTTCCAGAACCCCATGCCCCAGCGCTGGTTGAAGGGAAACGCGACGTCGTGCGGCGTGTTCGGCCGATCGACCGGCGGGCGGGACATGATCGCGTTCCGGATCGCCAGCATGTCCGCGTCGGTCATGCGGCTGTAGGCGACATAGGGGAAGGCCGGAAAGTAGTGCGCGCCGTCGGGCCGGCGGCCATAGCGGAGCGCACGGACGAAATCCTCGTCCGACCAGTCGCCGATGCCTTCGTTCGGGTCGCTGGAGATGTTCGGGGCATAGAAGGTGCCGAACGGCGTCTTGAGCGGACGGCCGCCGCCGAGCGGCTCCGCGCCCTCTTCCTTAGCGGTATGGCAATTGACGCAGCCGGCGAGGCCAAGCAGCGCCTCCCCGCGATCGGCGAGTTCGGAGCGCGACAAGTCCGGCCGGGCGATCGTAACCGGCTCCGGCGTGTCGAGCAGGACGAAGCCCATCACCGCAAGCGCGGCCACGCCCGCCAGGCCGCAAATCGCCTTCAGAAACCGCATATGCGCTCTCCAAACCGCCGGTCAGGCCGCGTTCGCCAGCCCGACCCCTAGCATACGGCAGATCGCGATCGTTAGCTCCGCGCGGTTCAGTGTGTAGAAATGGAACTGGTCGACGCCCTCCCGGCGGAGATGCGCGCACTGCTCGACCGCGATCGCGGCGGCGACGCCTGATCGGGTTTCGACATCGTCTTCCAGGCCTTCGAAGCGCGCCGCGACCCAGTCCGGGACGGAGGCGCCGCAGCGCGCCGCGAAGCGCGTCATCGCCTGGAAGTTGGTGACCGGCAGCACGCCCGGCCGAAGCGGCATGTCGACG
>DAINCG010000084.1:7144-8384 GCA_036732525.1 Pseudomonadota bacterium
CTTCCGTTTCGAAGAAGAATTGGGTGATCGCCTGATCGGCGCCGGCGTCGCGTTTCCGCTTCAGGTTCTCAATCTCGGCTGCGAAGTCCGCGGCCTCCGGGTGTTTTTCCGGGTAGGCGGCGACGGAAATCTCGAAGTCGTGCCGTCGCTTCAGGCCGGCGACAAGATCGGACGCATAGGCGTAGCCATCTTCCGGCGGACGATAGGGCTCGTCAGGCTCCGGCAGGTCGCCGCGGAGCGCCACGATACGGCGGACGCCCGCCCCCCAGTAACGATCCGCGACGGAATCGATCTCCGCGGTCGACGCCGCCACGCATGTCAGGTGCGCGGCGACCGTGAGGTCCGTCTCGGCGACGATCCGTTCGACCGTCTCGTGCGTGCGGTCCCGTGTCGAGCCGCCCGCGCCGTAGGTCACCGAGACGAAATCCGGCTTGAGCGGCGCCAGGCGTTCGACCGATCGCCACAGCGTCTCCGCCATCTTTTCGGTCTTCGGCGGAAAAAATTCGAAGCTGACGGCAGGCGTCGGCATGGTCTCCCCTTTCGGAGGCTGGAGGCGTTGGGGTCGGGTCAGGCGGCGACGCTGGCCGCCGCGGCCCCGGGTTTGCGTGCGGGCTTCCGCGCCCGCCAGATGCACACCGTCAGCGGATCGCCCGCGAGGCGTTCTTCCTGAATAAGTTCGAGACCGGCCTCCGCGAACCAGCGCGCCACTTCCTCGGTCGCGAAGCCGAGGCGGCGATGGGCGTGCTGCTCGCGCAGCCGGTCGAGTTCGTGCGGCGCGAAGTCGGCGATGATCGCTTCGCCGCCGGCGCGCAGCATACGGCTCATTTCGCGGACCGCACGGCCCGGATTGTCGAGGTAGTGCAGCACGAGGTGCGCGGTGATCAGGTCGAAGCGCGCATCCTCGAACGGCGCCGCATAGAGGTCGCCATGACGCAGGCTGCAGTGCGAGAGGCCGGCGGCCGCGATGCGGTCCCGCGCCACCTTCAGCATCGCCGGGCTGATGTCCAGGCCGGCGGCGCGCTCGGCGCGGGGGCCCAGCAATTCCAGAATGCGGCCCGCGCCGACGCCGATGTCGAGATAGTCGCCGATGCTCGTTCCCGGCGCCATCGCCGCCAGCCGAGCCTCGACCATGCGCTCATCGACGTGGAGGGAGCGGATCGCGTCCCAGTCCTCCGCGTTCGCCTGAAAATAGGCGTCGGCTTCGGCGGCGCGGCGGGCGCGTATCTCCGCGAGCCGGGCG
>DAINCG010000084.1:8439-13793 GCA_036732525.1 Pseudomonadota bacterium
GAGCCACGCCGCGAGCGTCGCCGCCTCCCCCCGGTCGGCCAGACGATAGAACACCCAGGCGCCTTCGCGGAAACGGATCAGCAGGCCCGCTTCCGCCAGGATCTTCAGGTGGCGCGAGACCGCCGGCTGCGTCATGCCGAGGATGTCCGTAATCTCGGTGACCGTCAGTTCGCCATCGGCGCAGAGCGCCAGCATTCTGAGCCGGGCGCCTTCCGCCGCCGCCCGCAGCATGCCTACGAGATGATCCAACCGTCGTCGCTCCACAGATATTCAGATATGTTTATATCGTTAAGTGGCTGAATCCTCAATATCGTCACATCGGGACAAACTGTAAGCCGCATCACCTTTTTTTTAACCGCATTCCGCTTTAAGTTACCGCGCCTCGACGGAGGCTTGGGGACGATTCGTCGCGACAGATGCGGTGGCGGAGTTTTAATGAACGGATTTGGCACCTTCCGGGCGGGCCCGCTTGCGCGAGCGATCGCCGTTGCGGTCGCGCTGTTCGCAGTCGCAGGTTGCGCCTCGCTGCCCGAAGACCCGGCGGACCGCGCAGAGGTTCTTGCGCTTAACGATCCGCTTGAGCCGGCGAACCGCATGGTCTTCGCGATCAACGAAGCCGTGGACGTGCTCGTCCTGCGGCCGGCGGCGGTCGTCTACAGGGATTTCATGCCCGATCCCGGCAAGGAGTTGATCTACAACTTCTTCCGCAATCTTTCGCTGCCGGTGACCATCGTCAACGACGTCCTGCAAGGCGAATGGGACCGCGCCGACATCGCGGCCAAGCGCCTGTTCGTCAACACGATCGCCGGCCTCGGCGGCTTCGTCGACGCCGCGACCGGGCTCGGCCTGCCGCACCACAAGGAAGATTTCGGGCAGACGCTCGCGGTCTACCAAGTCATGCCGGGCCCCTATCTCGTCCTGCCGCTGCTTGGCCCCTCCTCGACCCGCCACGCATTCGGCCGCCTCGTCGACGTGGCGCTCGATCCGCTGACCTACCTGTTCGCGACGGTCGATTCGGAGTACTTGCTGGCCGTCAGCATCGTCGATGAGCGCTACCGCCTGCTCGGACCGCTCGACGAAACGAAACGCACTTCGCTCGACTACTACGCAGCGCTCCGCTCGCTCTACCGGCAGCGCCGCGACTATCAGATCCGCAATCTTGGCGAAGCGACGGCCTCTGTCGGACCCGCGTCCGGCGCTGGCCCGCTCGTCACGGGACAATAGCCGCATGATGCTGAACCGCCGTCTGGCCCGCGCCGCCGCGCCGCTCGTCCTGGCGCTGACGCTCGCCGCCGCGCCCGCGGCGGCCGGCCCCGCCAAGGACCTGATCACGGACCTTGCCGTGAAGGCGGAGCCAATCCTGAATGATCGCGCGCAGCCGACTCTCGAACGGGCGCAGAAGGTCCAGGCTCTGTTGAGCGACCTGATCGACCGACGCACCATGGCGCAGTCGCTGCTCGGCCGCCACTGGCATCGCGCCACGCCCGAACAGCAGGCCGAGCTTATCGACCTTCTCGAGTCCTATCTGGTGGAAGGCTACGCCCGCCGGATGGAGAGCGTCGAAGGCCAGATCAGTTTCCAGGTCGAGCAGGAACGCGAGCTTGGCGACCGCACGCTGGTCGACACACAGGTGGTCCGCCCGAACGGCCCGCCCGTGGCGGTGACCTGGCAGGTGGAAACGGTCGACGGCAAACCGACGGTGACCGACATTGTCGTCGAAGGCGTCAGCCTGATCGTCAGCCAGCGCGCCGATTTCGCGAGCGTCATTCGCCAGCAGGGCGGGGTCGACGGTCTGATCGCGCTGCTGCGCGACAAGGTCAAGCAATAGGCCGGTCAGGCATTGGCGGCGTCCTTCATGGCGTCGCCCGACGATAGCCGCGCCCCGCCGCCGCCAACCTCGTAGAGCCGATCCGCGATCCGCGTCCACGCCGGACGATGAGTGATCGTGATGATCGCGTAGCGATCGCCGAGGGCGCGGATATTGTCGACGATGGCGCGCTCCGTATCGGGGTCCAGCGCGCTCGTCACCTCGTCCAGCACCAGGACCTTGGGATCGCCGACCAGCGCGCGCGCGATCGAGATACGCTGGCGCTGACCGCCCGAGAGTTTGCCGCCGGTGTCGCCGACATTGGCGTCGAGCCCGCCCGGCAGCGAGCGCACGAACTCCGCCGCGTTGACCTGGGCGAGAGCCGCCCAGACCTTGGCGTCGTCGATCTCCGCGTCGCCGAGAGTGATGTTTTCGCGCACGCTCGCGTGCAGCAGGCTGAGCTCCTGCGGCACATAGCCGATCATCCGCCGCCAGGCGTGCATGTCGAGTTCCTCGATCGGCTGCCCGCCGATCAGGATCTCGCCGGAATTGGCGCGATGCAGGCCGATCAACAGATCGACGATGGTGGTCTTGCCGGACCCGGACGGTCCCATGAACACGGTCACGCCGCGCGCCGGTATTTCCAGCGATACGTTGCGCAGCACCGGCGCGTCGCCATGGGCGAACGAAACGTCGCGGAATTCGAAGCCTTGCGCGACCGCCGGAACGGCTGCGCCGGGCCAGGCTTCCTGATTGGCTTCAGCTTCGCCGATCAGGCGCTCCGCACGCAGGTAGGCGCTTTCGAGTTGCGCCGACTGTTGCAGGAACTTCTGCAGCTTCGAGACGATGGAGATGAGCTGGAAGAAGATGACGCCGCTGACGACCAGTTCCGGCAGCGGTATGCGCCAGCTGGTATGCGCGAAGTATATCGCGATCGCGATCAGGACGGTCACGAGCGCATCGCTGCCCTGCAAGAGCCCCTGCCGTGACAGTTCCCGCGTCACGAGAGAGCGCTGCAGGCGACGCAGCGTTTCCGTCATCGCGCCGAGGGAGACCTGCCAGCGGTCCATCGTCTTCAAGGGCTTGATGTTGCTCAACATGTCGACGGTGAAGATCGTGAGGTCGGCAGTCCGGTCGGTCTGCTTGTCGCCGGCGCGCCGGGAGACCCGGACGAGCTTGCCGAGCACGCCGGTCACCAGCGCGCCGCCGAGCATGCCGACCAGCGCCAGCTGCACGTCGACCATCAGCGCCACGACGACATAGCCGATCGCCTGCACGCCATAGGCGACGACGCGGGCGGCCAGCAGATAGGCGTCGCCCGCGCGGCCGGCGTCGTTGGCGACGGCGTTGGCAAACCGGCCGCGGCTCTGCTCCGAATAATAGCGCCACTGCGCCCCGAAGAGCGCCGCGATCAACCGCCGGCGGAGGCCGATCGAAACCCTGGCCGACGACACGCCCGCGTATGACAGCGCCGCGAACGAGAGCGTCGCCTTCAGGAACATGAACGCCGAGACGACGATCAGCATCGGCCCGAGCGTCGGCGGAATGCCGACGGCCAGGAAGACCTGGTTGACCGTCTGATTGAGCGGCGAGGAATTGGCCGCCTCGCCGCCGGAGATCGTCGTGATCACCGGCAGCAGCGTGCTGATGCTGACGATCTCCGCGAAGCCGCCGAACAGCAGGCAGAGCAGCACGATCGCAGGCCGCGTCTCGGGCGCCGTCAGGAAGATTCTAAGGACCGTTCGCATGGCCGCATCGCGTACGTCGGGGCGACCGGGAAGTCAAACGAGCACTTCCGCCAGCTCTTGCAGGTCCGCCACGATCAGGTCGGGCTGTTCCGGCCAGTCGCCGAAGGGGCGTTTCCGCCGGTCGATGAAGGCGGTGCGCATGCCGAAGGACTTCGCCCCGACGCAATCGAAGGCGTGGTTCGCGACGAACAGGATGCCGGTGCGGTCGACGTCCAGGATTTTCTCCGCCGTCGCATAGGTCTTCCAATGCGGCTTGAAGTAGCCCGCCTCCTGCACCGAAATCACGTTGTCGAACGGAATGCCGATATGCGGTTTCGCCGCCTCCAGCATGTCCCGGTCGCCATTGGAGAGGATGGCGAGGCGATAGCGCTCGTGCAGCCTGCCAAGAGCGGCGCGCGCGTCCGGGAACGGCTTCAGGCTTTCAATCTGCCTGACCAGCCACTGCACCTCGTCCTGCGTGTAGGCGATGCCGGCCCGGTCCATGACATGGCTGACCGCCCTATGCCCGATCTCGCGATAGGGCGTGTGGCCCCGGTCGCAGAGCGCGTCGATCATCGAATTCTCGAAATGGGTGCGCCGCCACCATGTGACGAAGCTGTTCGGGCTCCCCTCCCAGCCCTTCTTCTGCAGGAACGGCGTCACCGCGTCCCGCAAGCCCGCCTGCATGTCGACCACGGTGCCGTACTGGTCGAAGACGAGATATTTGATCTCCCGCTTCAGAAGGTCGGTCGAAGTCAAAGCTCGATCCTCTCAGCGACGATGCGGACGGGTGTATCCTCGCCGTCCCGCCAGCGCCAGAAGCTGCGTTCCTGCCGGGCGTTGAAGGCGACGACACGGTCCTGTCCCGTCCGATCGATCGCGTGGATCGTAATGCGATCGATCAGCCCGCCCTTCAGGCCGCGCAGGTCGTCGATGGCGGCGTCGACTGCATCAGCGAGAGACATGCCCATCTTCAGATAGAGCACGATGGAGCGGGACGTGCCGGCCCGGATCGCCATTTCGCCCGTGCCGGTGCAGGCGGCCGCGCCGTAGCGGCTGTCGGCATAGGCCCCGGCGCCGACGATCGGACTGTCGCCGAGCCGGCCCGGATATTTCCAGGCCCAGCCCGACGTCGAAACGCCGGCGCCCAGCGCGCCCGACCCGTCGATGGCGAGGAAGGTGGTCGTGTCTCCGCCCTGCGGCTTCGGCCGCTCCTCCGGCAGTAGATCGGCGCGGATGGCGCCCTGCACATGCGGGATCAGGGGCGCGTCCGTCTGCCAGCGCGCGCGATCTGTCTTCGACGCGTGCGTATCGAGCCAATCGGCCCAAACCTCGGCCGATGCGTCGGTCAGGTTATCGATGGCATCCGCGCCGATTTCGCGGGCGAAGCGTTCGGCGCCGGGGCCGACGAGCAGTTCATGCGGCAGCTTTTCCAGGACAGCGCGGGCGATGGAGATCGGATGGGCGAAGCCTTCGACCGCGCCGACGGCGCCCGTCCTGAGCGTGCTTCCGTCCATGATAAGCGCGTCGAGCTGGACGCGGCCCAGGATATTCGCGAGGCCGCCGCGGCCGACGGTCCGGATCTCGGGGTCGGCCTCGACCAGCCGGATGCCCGCCTCGATCGCGTCGAGGGCCGCATCGCCCGCCGCGAGCCGCTTCGCGGTCTCGGCGACGCCGGAGCGGCCCTCGTCGTTGGTCAGGACGATCACGGGACGAACTCCAGCACCAGACCGCGCGCATGCGGCCGGTCGACCCGGACGACGTCGCCGACGCGTTCCGCCGGAACCCCGGCAGACTTCAGGTGCGCCCCCGCCTTGGCG
>DAINCG010000085.1:0-6927 GCA_036732525.1 Pseudomonadota bacterium
GCCGTCGGCCGATCTCACCTTCTCGCTTGACTGCGCCGGCGACGCCGGCGACGCCCACGCCGCGCTCGCCTTCGGCGCGACGCGGGTGGCGCTCGACCCGGCCGCGCCCGGCTATGCCCGCGTCGCCGCGCTCGCGGCCGAAATCGGCGCTACAATCGACGCCGAGCCGGCCGATCTCGATCTCGCATTCGTCCACGATCCGGAGGCGGCGATCGGCCGTCTCCTCAAATCCCAAAACTAGGGGAGCCCCAAGATGCGCGTTACGCGGAAAGTCAAAGAAATCCTGTCCTGGTACGAGAGCGACAGCCCCGGCACCAAGACCAACCTCGCCCGCATCCTGATGCAGGGCAAGCTCGCCGGCACCGGCAAGATGGTCATCCTGCCGGTCGACCAGGGCTTCGAGCATGGGCCGGACCGCAGCTTCGCGCCGAACCCGCCGGCCTACGACCCGCACTACCACTTCCAGCTTGCCGTCGACGCGGGCCTGAACGCCTATGCCGCGCCGCTCGGCATGATCGAGGCGGGCGCCGACGCCTATGCCGGCCAGATCCCGACCATCCTCAAGATGAACAGCTCGAACAGCCACGCGACCGCCAAGGACCAGGCGGTTTACGGCTCGGTGGACGACGCGCTCCGGCTCGGCTGCTCGGCGATCGGCTTTACGATCTATCCGGGCGCCGACGATCAGTTCGAGATGATGGAAGAGTTCCGCGAACTCGCCGCCGAGGCGAAGGCGGTCGGCCTCGCGGTCGTGCTCTGGTCCTATCCGCGCGGCGGCGTCCTCTCGAAGGACGGCGAGACGGCGATCGACGTCACGGCCTATGCCGCGCACCTCGCGGCCCTGCTCGGCGCCCACATCATCAAGGTGAAGCCGCCGACCGACAAGGTCGAGCAGAAGGAAGCCGGCGAGGCCCTGAAGAAGGCGAAGGTCGACGTCTCGACGCTGACCAAGCGGATCGAGCACGTCATGCAGTCCGCCTTCGCCGGCCGACGCCTCGTCGTCTTCTCTGGCGGTTCGGCCAAGGGCACGGAAGCCGTGCTCGACGAGATCCGCGAGATCGCGGCCGGCGGCGCCAACGGCTCGATCATCGGCCGCAACAGCTTCCAGCGCGAGCGCGAGGATGCGCTGAAGCTGCTCGACACCATCGTCAAGATCTATCAGGGCAAGGCCTGAGCCCCGATGGCGGCGGCGGAGCCGAAAGGCGTCGAGGACGAACCGCGGCCCCGCTGCCGCCTGTATCTCATCACGCCGGGCGACCTTGTCGTCGAGCCGGCGGCGCTCGCGGCGTTCCGCGACCGTCTGGCGGCGGCGCTCGACGGCGGCGATGTCGCCTGCGTCCAGCTTCGGTTGAAGGATATTTCGGACGATGACTGGCGCCGCGCGACCGAGGCGCTCATGCCGACCGCGCAAGAGCGCGACGTCGCCTTCATCCTGAACGACCGAGCCGACCTCGCGGCCGAACTCGGCTGCGACGGCGTCCATGTCGGCCAGGACGACATGCCCTATGCGGCGGCGCGCGGCCTGCTCGGCCACGACCGCATCGTCGGCGTCACCTGCAAGGCGAGCCGCGACCTCGCGACCGAAGCGGCCGAGGCCGGCGCCGACTACGTCGCCTTCGGCGCCTTCTACCGGAGCGGCACCAAGACCGTGACGACGCCCGCGAGCATGGACATCCTGAACTGGTGGTCCGCCGTCTCGACCGTGCCCTCGGTCGCGATCGGCGGCATCACGGCGGCCAACTGCGGCCCCGTCATCCGCGCCGGCGCCGACTTCCTGGCGATCGCGGGCGGCGTCTGGGCGCACCCGGAAGGCCCCGCCGCGGCCGTCGCCGCCATCAACGCGGAAATCGACCGAACGCCGCACGACGAACACGTCCTGGACGACTGACGGCGCGCCGCCGTCTCAGCGGCACTTCCGGAACAAGCCCAAGTCCCAATGGAAGTGGTTCCAGTGGAGCGCGTCGGCGTCCGGCGAGAGCGCGACGCGGAAGCGGCTGCAGGCCGCCCGCGCCACCGAACGCAGGAAGGCGCCCTTGCCGTCATTGGCGTCCCAGTCCTTGGCGACGCTGACCGTGCGGCCGTCCGACAAGACGAAGCCCGACACGTCGAGCGCGTTGGCGTAGGCGTGCTGGCTGAGAAAACGCTTCGCGCGCCGGACCGGCCGGCAGTTGTACGACCCGAGATGCCGGACACGGGCGACACGGGCGCCCAGATGCTCGACGGCCGCGGGCTGCAGCACGTCCTGCTCGAACGCCGCCATGGCGCGGGCCATGCCGCAGGTCAGCAGCGGCGCGTCGGCGAGCCGCGCCGCCCCGGCACGGGACATGCGCACGCCGGCCGCGACGCCGCAGCCCTCTGTCGTTTCGAAATCCGCCATCCGCCGAAAGGCGACATCCATGCGATCGAGATCGGCGAAGCACTGCGCCGGATCTTCCGCCATCACATCCTGCTGCACGACCTTCAGCACGTCGCGCGCCAATTCGCCGACGACCGTTCGGGCCCGCATCCGCCAGTCGGCAGGCGCGACCAGCACGGCCGCGGCGATAAAGACGAGCGCGCCGAAAAGGACGACGATCAGGCGGCGCCGTGACCGCACGCCGCGCGGCGTCTCGTTCTCCTCTGAAGCCATGGCGGCAATCGAGCCACAGGCATGTGGCGAAATCGCGGCCGGCCGGTCAGGTCCGTTCGACGTCGGTCGTGACGTCGCCGCCGAGCCAGCCGAGCGCATCGCCGAGGAACGGGATGCGCCGGGCGAGATTCGGCCGGTAGCGCTTCAGCGCATAGGACCGGCCGCCCTTCGGCAGTTCCGGCCCTTCCCAGAGCTCGAATTTCGGGTCGGTCGGACGCGACAGACCGTCCAGCGCCGCGCGGACGGCATACTCTTCGAGGCCGCTCCGCCGTGCGAGCCCGCCGACCGTGCGGAGGTCGGGGCCGGGCGCGGTCAGCGCCGCGAGCGTCTTGCGCTCGGCTTCGGAAAGCGCCTGCGCTTCCTGGATCTGGTCCCGCTGGATCAGTTCGGAGAGGATGATGCGCGTCAGGTAGCCCGTCAGCTTGGCGCGGCCGAAGGCGCGCCAGGCGCCGGCCGTCGTCCACTTGCCGATCTGGCCGGACCAGCGGTCGCGCACGATCCGGCCGGAAACCGCCGCCACCCGGTCCTCGATCGCAGCGACGATGCGTTCGATTTCCGCCATGTCCATGCGCGGCCAGTCCGGCTCCCGGATCGGCTGCAGCAGCGCGTCGCTCAACCGGACGATCGGCGCTTCGTCCGCGGGACCGTCGGTCAGTTCGCCCGGCAGCGGGCCATACCGGTCGTGGACCTTGGCCAGCCGGAAGTGCTTCCGGAGGAACGATTGCGCGTTATGGCGGCCGAGCTCGAAATCATGCTGGCGGAAACGCTCATCCATGAAGCCGCCGAAGCCGCCGAGGAAGCCGCTTGCGATCGCCTCGGCGCCCTCCCGACCGTCGTCGCGGGAAGGCGCGATCAGGAAGCGCGACCGGCCGTCGTCGTCGACGGCCGCGACGAGTTCGCCGACTTTGAAGCGGGCTTGATCCAGCAGCGCCGACTTCAGCTTGCCGAGCACGGCCGGGATGTCGCGATCGGCGTCCGTCAGCATGTCCGGCGCGGCCGGCGTCGGGCCTTCCGGGAACGGGTCGATCATCACGACGGCCCGGTCCGCCTTCTCCCGCGCGCGCGGATTGGGCGCCAGCAGCCACGGCCGGGCGGCGTCGCCGGCGAGCGCGCGCAGGGTGAAGCGCGCAAGCTCGAACGGTTCGTTGTTGATGACGCCGCCGTCGACGCCGATGAAGGCGCCGGGCGCCGCATCCTCATCCGCGGCCACGCGCTTCGGTCCGTGCTTCGGATCGATATCGAGCGGCCACGCTTTCCAGCGGACCTTCGGCTGCACCTTCTGGGCCGCGAGCCCGACCGGGAAGGCGCCGGTGACGATGCCGGCCGCCTTGCGCGCGCTCCATTTGCCGGCGGCGAAGTCGAGCCGCTGCGGCGCATCGGGCGACGCCGCCGGATCGAGCGCCAGCACCTGGCCCGCGGCCTTCCACCCGCCGAGCCAGGGCGAATCGACGCCCGGGACGGCGCCCAGGCCGGTGACGGTGAAATGCGCGACGTTGGCGTGGTTCGCCATGCGGTGCCCGCCGCCGCCGCCCGCGAAGGCGACCTCGTAGACGTCGCCGGTGACGTCCGTTGCGGTCACGAACACGTCGAGCGCGTCGGCGACGAAGCTGTGCGTGCGGCCGCGCCACCTGACGTCGGCGAGCGTGCGTTCGGCGGCGGCGGAAAGCGCCTCGCTGTTCAGCACGGAGTAGACGTGGCGGTTCTTCTCGAGGTCGGACTTTGAGACGAGGCCCGGCCGCTGCGGCCCGCCGAGCAGGTCGAGTTCCGTCACCCATATCCGATGCAGCAGCGGCAGCGACGGGGCCGCCGGATCGAACGGGCGCAGGCCCTCCGCCAGCGCCGGGATCGAGAGCGCGGCGCATACGCCGCCGGCCGACGTGCCGCTGAGCGCCTTCAGGACGATCTCCAGGTCCTCCGGCGTCCGGTTGCGGGCCTGGTCGTCGAGCGCCGCGTAGAAATAATCCAGCACGCCCGCCGTATAGGCGCCGGCGGAGACGGCGCCCGCCATGGTCAGGCCGAGACGGAATTTGCGGTCGGTATCGGTCATCGATCGAGCCCCCACGATCACGCACGCAAATCGTAGCGCGGCGAATCCAATGTCCAAGGCCCCTTTTGCGCTTTCGACGCCAAGCGTAATGTCGCGCACACACAACCAAAGTTTCGAGGGGCGACGCCGATGCGCATTCTGATCACCGACCGGCATTTGACCGGCCAGGAGAATCTGGAACAGGAGGCGGCCGGCCCCGACATCGAGTTGGAATTCTTCGCCTCGCCGGAAGAGGTGACCGACGACGCCTGGGCGCGCGCCGACGGCATCGTCACATATCGCGGCACGCGCGCCGTCATGGCGAACCTGCCGAAATTGCAGAAGGCGCGGATCGTCGTGCGCGGCGGCGTCGGCTTCGACGGCCTGGACCTGAAGGCGCTCGGCGAGCGCGGCATCGCCGTCTGCACCGTACCCGATTACGGCACGACGGAGGTCGCCGACCACGCGATCGCCATGATGCTGGCGCTCCGCCGCGGGCTCGACCGCTACGAGGACCGTATGCGGCGCGACCCCTCAGGCCTCTGGCGCTATGTGGACAGCCCCTGCATCGACCGGTTGCGCGGCCGCACCTTCGGCGTCTTCGGCATGGGGCGCATCGGCCTCGCCGCCGCCCGCCGGGCCGCCGGCTTCGACATGGACGTGATCTTCTTCGACCCCTACCAGCCGGACGGCTACGAACTCGGCACGGGCTACAAGCGCATGACGAGCGCCGAGGCGCTCTTCGAGGAGGCCGACACCGTCTCGATCCACTCGCCGCTGACCGACGAGACCCGGGGCGCGATCAACCAGAACCTCTTGGGCCGCATGAAGGATACGGGCGTCGTTATCAACACGGCGCGCGGCCCGATCGTCGACCTGGACGCGATGTACGAAGCGCTCAAGGCCGGCCGCCCCGCAGGCGCCGGCCTCGACGTGCTGCCGCAGGAGCCGGCGGACGCCAACCACCCGCTGGTCAAGGCCTATATGAACCGGGAAGAGTGGCTCGAAGGCCGGCTGATGCTCTCGCCGCACGCCGCCTTCTACAGCCCGCCGGGCCTGCGCGACCTGCGCTTCAAGGCGGTCGCGACGGCGGCCGCAAGGGTCCGGGACGGCAGCCTGCGCAACTGCCAAAACCGCGACTTCCTCGTCGATTAACCCGCCCCGTATGCCCGACGGCCAAAACAATTCTGCATGGACGCTGGTCACCGGCCAGCGTCTCGGTGATCCGGAACTCGCCCGCCGGCTCGGCCGGATGATCGAAGGCGACGTCTGGTTCGACGCCGCCTCCAGGGGACGCTATTCGACGGACGCCTCGATCTACCAGGTGGAGCCGATCGGCGTCGTTCGCCCGAAGAGCATGGCCGATGTCGAAGCGACGCTCCGGCTCGCCCGCGAACAGGGCGTACCGGTCCTGCCGCGCGGCGGCGGCACCTCGCAGTGCGGCCAGACTGTCGGCGAGTGCATCGTCCTCGACACGTCGCGCTATCTAAACCGGATCGTCGACGTCGATCCCGAGGCGAAGACCGCGAGGGTCGAGCCCGGCGTCGTGCTGGCGGAACTGAACGCGCGCCTGGCGAAGGACGGGCTCTTCTTCCCGGTCGATCCCTCGACCGCGACCCGCTGCACGCTGGGCGGCATGGCCGCGAACAACTCCTCCGGCGCGCGCTCCATCCGTTACGGCATCATGGCGGACAACGTCCGGGCGATCGACGCGATCCTGCCCGACGGGTCCAAGCGGAACTTCGGCTGGACCGAGGGCGGCCACGACGACGGGCTCGCGACCTTCCTGCAGGGCCTCGCCGCCCGGGAGGCGGACGAGATCGCCCGGCGCGTGCCGAAGGTGCTGCGCCACGTCGCCGGCTACAACCTGCACCGCATCCCGCCTTCAGGCGCCAACGGCTTCAACATGGCCGACATTCTGGTCGGCTCCGAAGGCACGCTCGGCTTCTTCACCGGCATCGACCTGGCGCTGCAACCCTTGCCGGCGCGCAAGGTCGTCCGCGTCTGCCAGTTCCCGACCTTCCGCCGCGCCATGGAGATGACCCGGCATCTGGTCGCGCTGAAGCCCGACGCGGTCGAACTGGTCGACCGGACCATCATCGAACGCTCTCGCATGATGCCGGCCTTCGCGGACGTCGCGGCCGTGATGGCGCCCGGCGAGCCGCAGGCGCTGCTGATCGTCGAATTCTCCGGCGAGACCGACGCGGCCCTGCTGCCCCGGCTCGACGATCTGGAAGCCTGCATGGCCGACCACGGGCTACCGGACGCTGTC